>JAFNWZ010000366.1 GCA_017379255.1 Akkermansia sp.
ACCATACAGACCGAATTTGTCAAGGGGTTATTTCTCGTTTTTTCCGGTGTTTACAGCAAGAGCGCACCAAAAAGCCGCACATCTGCGAAGATGGGTTCGTCGTATGCAGCATCGAGAATTGTTTCCACATTCTCGATGGAGTTTTCAATTTCCTTAGAGTAGAGCTGCGCGGTTTCGACAAAGCTGCCGCCCAGAAGATGAACCATGATGCAGGAGATAACTGCAAATTTTGCGCGGCCTACCAAATCATAGTCCGAGATGGACTGCAGCCAGTAGCGGTCCACAAAGTACTGCGCGAGAGTGAGAAAACGGGTGTCCCACTGGCTGGAAGCAGGGGCCTCCAGCCGAGCGGCCCAATCGGGAGTTAGGATTTCAAGATTGCTAAAAAAGCGCAGAATATCCGAGGAATCACCGGGTCTGGCATACGTTTTCGCGTGTTCGAGAAGAGAATCTGCATCAAAATGCTTGGAAATCGCTGCGCCGTTCAGCTCAGTCTGTGCATGATAGGCATACAGAATCAGCAGCGCCAGCCGCTCGGTGACAGCATACGCAGAATCGGCCAGAATGCTTCGTGCAATCTCACGGGTGCGAAGCAGGACTTCCATATCAGCTGTGTTATATTCCGGTTTTTCACCGCCGGGGACTTCCTGCGTGACGAAAACCGGGTCAGGAGTACTCAAAATGATGCGAGCAGCTTCGGGGCAGGAAAGCTCCAGCCCGTACTCGATGAAATCACCGTAATCGTGAGTCAGCCGGGGGAATTCCCGGCAGGTCTTGCACAGAGCCTCTTCGCCCAGCTCTGCCTGAATGCGGCACAGACCGTCATCGCGCCACATGGGGCAGCGGCGGTTTTCGATGGTCATGTAGACTTCACCGTCTTCATCTTTTAGGACTTGGCGCAAGCGATTTCCCAAATCGCCGGGCAGCGACCGGTAAAGGGCAGCCTTATCACCGTCGACCAGAACGTCCCATTCTTTGCAGCAGCTGTCGGGGCATGCACCGGCAGTGCAGCAGAAATTATCAAAATAGGAGGGTTTTATAATCTTCATAGCAATCTCCGGGAAAAAAGCGCGCATACTCACGGTATGCGCGCCTGATATTATTTTTCTTCGTTGTCGGGGCGGATGGCATACATGGTCGCTACGGCATCGCACAGGGCCTGCTTGCTGCCGGTGACGGCGAACTGCAGGTCGGCCAGCTGGCCGGAAACTTTATCGGAGACCTGACTGATCAACGCGGCAGCGTCATCAACCTTGACAGTTGCATCCGCCAGAACAGCATTTGCCTGACGGTACATCTGCTCAGCCCGCTCCCGTGCCACACGCTCGGTGCGTTCGGCGCGGCGGTAGGCCTCCAGCTCTTCATCCACGTGGGATTTGTAGCTGCTCTGCTGCTGGGATGCCTGTTCCAGATCGGCAGTCAGCTTTTCGATTTGCTGCTCCTGCTCCTTGCACCGGTCGAAAAGCTCCCGGATTCGGGTAGCCTGCTGCTCAATCAGCGCGTCGGTTTCGGTAGTGTCCGGTTCTGCGGGGACAGGTGCTTCCTGAACGGCCTTGCTTCTCAAATAATCCAGTTCGGAGTTAAGCCTGTTGATTTCGGCGGTGTGTTGTGCGTTCAAATACTCAATATAGTGGACGACATCCTCGCGGTTAAAACCGTTAAATGCGCTGCGGAAAGTCTGCTGTGCCATGGTGCATCCTCCTTAGACAGGTATACTGGAGTGAAACTTTGTTTCGAGAATTATAACACATTCTTCTGCGGAAAACAACCGTTTTCGCAGCCTAAAACCGTTCCCGCGGCGAAATAATTCAGAATTCCCCTTTACAAACCGGGAAAAGATTGCTATAATACATAGGCTTTCCAGCAAATGCACCGGTGGCTCAATGGATAGAGCATCGGATTCCGGTTCCGAGGGTTGGGGGTTCGAGTCCCTTCCGGTGTGCCAAATAAAAGGAGAGGATACCCGCAGGGTATCCTCTCCTTTTATTTCGCCCTCCGGGCGGGAATG
>JAFNWZ010000367.1 GCA_017379255.1 Akkermansia sp.
GATGCTGACGCTGACCAGTTCTGTGAGCTCCATCAAGGAGGGCAGTTCCACCCGCGTGGCGTACACCATTACCCGCACGGGCGATTGCAGCCAGGCGCTGGTGGTGACGCTGAGCAGTGAGCTGGCCGCCCGCCTGGGCCTGCCTGAGACGGTGACGATTGCCGCCGGGCAGAGCTCTGCCCGTGTGCAGGCCCGCGTGGTGAATGATTCTGTGTACACAGGAGATGCCACTGCCAGCATTACGGCTACGGCGGCGGGTTACACCTCCTCCACGACGGAAATCACCATCGTGGAAGATGAGAAGCCGACAATCAGCGTAACCCTGGTGCCGTCTGCTGTGACAGAGGGAACCGATATCGTGCTTCAGGGTACGGTGAGCATTGATGCGGTGTTTGCCACGGATACGGTGGTGAAGCTTGGCAGCAACTACAGCGGGCAGATTAAGGCTCCGTCATCAGTGATTATCAAGGCTGGGGAAACATCTGCCACGTTCGAAGCTACTGTGGTGAATGATAACACTGCAGAGATTGATAAGGATGTGAAGATTACCGGTGCAGCCACTGGATTCAACAGTGGCTCAGCCACCGTTCTGGTGCAGGACGACGACCTGCCGCAGGTGGAACTGGTGCTGAGTAAGGAAATTGTTTCCGAAAGTGATGGATACTATGCGCTGACGGCAACCCTGGTGCGCCGCGGTGGCTCGAATGAGGCTATCACCGTGAAACTGCAGGATGTGGATGGCATCGGGCTGATTCTGCCGGCCTCCATCCCGATGGGTGCAGGGGTGCAGAACGTGAAGTTCACCATTGGTGTGGTGGATGATTCGCTGGTCAATGGGGAACGCACAGGTACAATCCGCGGGTCCATCATCATTGATGACTGCGGTTGCGATGCTTCCTCCTCTTCCAACGGTGGTATGTTTGAGACTACTGTCACTGTGCAGGACAACGACAGCCCTGCGCTGAGCCTGAGCCTGAGCAAGACCGTGCTGCGCGAAGGCGGTGAGGAAATAGCCATTCTTACCGTTAAGAGTAATTTTGTGAGCGAGACGGATGTCATCGTAACGCTTGGCGATGGTGGTTTGCTGAACCTTCCGTCCGTCATCACGATTCCTGCGGGGCAGACCTCAGTCACCTGCGAAATCTCGGCCAAGAGTGATGGGGTGACCGATGGCACCCAGTATACGACTATTACCGCTTCTGCCGATGGCTACATCACAGGCCGTGGTTATATGCAGGTGACGGATATGGATGTGCCCGACCTGGTGGTGGATTCCATCACGCTGGATGGTGCTGCCATTGCCGGACAAAAGGTGACGGTGAGCATCGTTCTGCGCAACCAGGGCTATGCTGCAACAGATAAAGCCGCTCCGGTGGAAATCCGCCTCTCTGACGGCACGGTGCTGGGCTCTGTATCTGCAGCCAGCGGACTGGAAGCTGGGGCTTCCACCACGCTTACGGCAGAGGTAACGCTCCCGCTGGTGTCCGGACAGTATCGCGTGACCGCTGAGGTGGATAAGAATAATGTCATCTCAGAATTGGAGAATGATAACAACGTTGCAGCGGGAGAACTTATTGTAATTGATTCAGGTTATGCCGTGACAGCGAATATTCAGCGGGAAGTGATGTATTCTGCTGGTAACGTGACTGTTACCGGGGCTCTTTCAACTGAACTAGCTGGTGTGCCGGTAGAGGGACAAACGGTAAACATTTACCTGTATCGTAATGGTAAGTTGATGCAGACACAGACTGCCCAGACTGATTCATCTGGTGCGTATCAGGCAGATTTTGTCGTAGCTCCGGGCGTTGTTGGGGATTTTGAGGTTAGAGCCGGCGTATTCTCGGAGGTGAGCGAAACTCTGGATTCTTTCTCGGTTGCAGGCCTTTCTATAACCAATGCAGCTAAAGAGTTGCAATGGCTGATAGAGCTTGGTAATAGCAAGACAGGAATTATTACCGTGAAGAACACCGGTTCCGTTGACCTTCACAATGTTGAGTTATTTGCTGATGTGTTGCCCGATAACATCGCCTTTACGGTGTTGAGTCCGGCTCAGGATATTGCGGCAGGACAAACGGCAATTTTCCAATATGAAATCAGCGGTACGGCGCTCAATGTCGGCGATTGGTACTCCGATTTGCATTTGAGTGTTCGAAGTGAGGAAGGTGCAGCCTCTCAGGCAAGTGGCTATTCGTATATTACTTCCGCTTCTGGTGAGTTGGTTGTGTCCACAAACAGCTTTAAGGTAACTGCCAGTAATGAAACGGTCAGCTACGTTGAGCTGCAGTTAAGTAACATTGGTGGTGCTGATACCGGTAAAGTTTCTATTCAGTTGCCTTCTGTTGAGTGGATGTCACTTTATTCTGGCAGTGATATTGATAATATTGCTCCAGGAGAGACAGTGACGGTTGTAATCAAACTGGATGCCGCTGGCCAGGATATTTTACTTAATGCCCCGTACGCCGGAAATCTGGCAATCAATTCAGAAAATGGCGGTAGTAAGCGTGTGAGCTATGGTGTGACTTTCAGAGATTCTGATAAGTGCTCTCTGGAGGTGAAC
>JAFNWZ010000368.1 GCA_017379255.1 Akkermansia sp.
CCGTTCTCGTCATAAACGGTGGCATGGCCGCCAGCGGCCAGAACGCCCTGGACTTCATCAACAAACTGCACGAGCAGGTGCGCCCCGCCTTCCTGGAAGAACAGGAAGCCATCCGCCGCTTTGCCGAAGAGCAGACCGGCACCGCCATTCCCACCATGGAGCCCTGGAGTATCGGCTACTGGAGCGAAAAACGCCGCAAGGCACTCTATGATTTTGACACCGAGGAACTCCGCCCCTACTACGCCATGCAGAACGTGCTGGACGGCATGTTCTCCATCTACGCCGGACTGTACGGCATCCGCTTCACCCGCAAGGAGACGGCCTGCGTGCAACCGGGTGAGGAAGTGCCCGCAGGCGCGGTGGAAGTGTGGCATCCGGAGGTACTTTTCTACGAAGTGCACGACGAAGAAACCGGCGAGCACCTGGGCTCGTTCTACGCCGACTGGTACCCGCGCGATGAGAAGCGCGCCGGCGCCTGGATGGATCCGTTGAGCACCGGGCTGCCGCCCGTGGACGGCCGTCCGCGCGTGCCGCACCTGGCCTTCATGTGCGGCAACATGAGCCGCCCGGTGGGGGATAAACCAGCTCTGCTCAACCACTACGAAGTGGAAACCGTATTCCACGAATTCGGCCACCTGCTGCACCAGGTGCTCAGCAATGTGGAGGTGCGCTCCCTCGGTGGCTGCAATGTAGCCTGGGACTTCGTGGAACTGCCCAGCCAGATTAACGAGAACTGGACCTGGGAGCCCGAGGCCATTGACCGCTACGCCCGCCACTGGCAGAGCGGAGAGCTGATGCCGCGCGAGCTGATGGACAAGATGCTGGCCGCCCGCAATTACGGCGCAGCCTCCTTCTTCATGCGCCAGCTCTGCTTCGGCAAGATTGACCTGGAGCTGCATACCAACACCGCCTCCTACCTGGGGCGCGATATCGAGGAAATCGACCGCGAAATCCTGGCCGCCTACCGCGTGCCCACCACCGAAACCGGCAACAGTGCGCTGCGCGCATTCTCCCACATCTTCGACGGCGGCTACGAAAGCGGCTACTATTCCTACAAATGGGCCGAGGTGCTGGATGCCGATGCCTTCTCCCGCTTTGCGCAGGAAGGCATCTTCAACCCCGCCACCGGTCGCGATTTCCGCCGCTGCATCCTCTCGCAGGGCAACAGCCGCCCCGCCGCAGAGCTCTACCGCGATTTCATGCACCGCGACCCGGACACCACCGCCCTGCTCCGCCGCAGCGGCATAGACGCCTGAATTTCGCCTTGACGAAAACCACGCACCGCGTATAATCCAGGAAACAAACGTCGTTCTATCTGTTATGATTCGTTTTGCCTCAACCGATTGCCGCCGGGAAACCGGCAACATCAAATGGGATTTGCAAGGCCCGCTCCCGTTCGGCATTGCCGATATGGACATCGAAAGCCCCCCTTGCGTGGTGGATGCCCTGCAGGCGCGCCTGAATCACCGGTTCTACGGCTATGCGTTCATGACAGATGAGCTGCGCCAGGCCATCACGACCTATCTCATTGAAAAACACGGTGTCTGCAATGCCTCCCCGGAATGGCTGCACGAGCTGCCGGGCTGCGTACCGGCTTTCACCCTGGTGGCCCGCACAGTATGCACTGAGCCCCAGCACGAAATCATGGTATGCGCCCCCAGCTACCCGCCCATGCTGCACTGCCATGAGGACGCCCGCTGCAGCCTGCTTTCCGTCCCCTTCAAATACACAGGCGAGCGCTGGGAGTTCGACTGGCAGGCCATGGAAGCGGCCGTGAGCCCCAATACCCGGCTCTTCCTGCTCTGCAACCCGCACAACCCCCTGGGCCGCGCGTGGACCCGGGGGGAAATGGAAAAACTGGCTGATTTCTGCGAGCGCCACGACCTCATCCTCTGCTCTGACGAGATTCACTGCGACCTCGTGCTGGATGAAGACAAGAAGCACGTCTGCGCCCTGACTCTGCCCGAACGCATCCAGCAGCGCACCGTCATGCTCAGTGCTCCCAGCAAAACATTCAACATTGCCGGTATCTGCTTCACCTACATGGCAGTGCCCAATGCAGAACTGCGCGCAGCCATCCGCAAGACCCAGGGGCACAGCCTCCCTACCCTCAACGTCTTTGCCTACGCCGCTTCCCTGGCGGCATACACCAGTGGCTGGGAGTGGCACCAGCAGCTCCTGCGCACCCTGCGCGCCAACCGCCAGTTCGTTACCGACTATATCGCGCGCGAACTCCCCATGCTCCGCACACGCCACCAGGAAGCCACCTACCTGGCCTGGATTGACTGCGCTGCCCTCGGGGTTGAAAGCCCGCATACCTTCTTCCGTGAGCAGGCCGGAGTCTACCTGGACAACGGCGCCAATTTCGGCGACCCCCAGTGCGTGCGGCTCAACTTCGCCACTTCCCCGGAAATACTCCGCACCGGATTGGATGCCATGCGCGATGCCATCAGGAAGCACCTGGGAACCGCCAGCTGCCGGGGCTGATAATGAGTCTAACCGGTTCCCCGACAGAATCATTTTACCCTTGCACACCAGCCGCACTTGCCTTACTATAGAGGACACACCATTATGTCAGAAGCTGAACAGAAACCCGTTGAAGAGTTCACCAAGGTAGAATCCATTTTTGTGCGAGGGCGCAACTGCCTGCTGCTCAGGGCAGATTTCTCGCCCATGTTTGTGGATTATTACCTGCACCTCATGCAGCACGGGCTGCGCAACGAAGAAACGGAAGACACCGTACTCAAGAAGCTGCTGGCCTATTTCACGCTGCACCTGGTCTCACGCCCCTGGCAGGAATACCACGCCTGGACCTTCAATGTGTGTACCCCCCGCCTGGCCAATTACTTTATCTCCGGGTCCTCACTGACCGAGGACGTGGTGGGACGTGCCTTCCGCGAAGGTGTGCGGGAAACCGACCAGAACATGCTTTTTGCCCAGAACCTGCTGCCCAACAAAGAGCCGCAGACCTCAGTCATCACCCTGCCTCATGGCGCGGTGGAGGAATGGGTGCAGGATTTCTACCGCCAGAGCGAACAGCGCCAGTCCCGCGCTTTCGATCTGGGTGGAGACCAGTTTGCCCTCATCACCGCCCAGCCTGATGCCGACCACGACTGGCTGCAGGAACTCACCACCGATGATGTGCGCGCCATTTCCGCAACAGAGCAGACCAAGCTGCTGGAAACCCGCAAGTTCAAGTTCCAATGCGGCTGCACAGTAGAAAAGATTCTGCCGGTGGTGCGCGCCATGAAGCGCGACTTCGCAGACCTGCTCTCGGAGCAGGGATTCCTGGAAATCTCCTGCCCGCGCTGCGGAGCCACCTACAAAGTGACCCCGGAACAAGTTCTGGGCCAGGAAAACTGACCCCCCCCTGCCCACGCCATGCGTTACACCTTTCTCATTCTGCCTGTTTTGGCACTGCTGGGGCTGGCAGCCTGCACTCCGGTGCGCACGGTGTATGATGAGAAC
>JAFNWZ010000369.1 GCA_017379255.1 Akkermansia sp.
AGGATCGTTTACAGGAGCAGGTATCGTTATCCACGTCATTCCGAGCCAGTGCGCACACTGGCGTGGGTAATAATGGAGGATACCGGCATATCCGGCACAAAAAAAGCCCGCCACCTGGAAGGTGACGGGGCTTTCTGTATCCTGCTCAGGAAGCTTGAACTTAAGCCTCGGGAGCAACGTTGACGCGGCGGCCTTCGCGATCGAAGAACACGCGGCCATCAACCAGGGAGAAAATCGTGTAATCGCGACCCATGCCCACGCCCTTGCCGGGGTGGAACTTGGTGCCACGCTGGCGGACGATGATGTTGCCGGCGATGACGGTCTGACCACCAAACTTCTTCACGCCGAGGCGCTTGCTGCGGGAATCGCGACCGTTACGTACGGAACCTTGACCTTTCTTATGTGCCATGACTAGTTAGTATCTATGGGATAGGGGGTTGATAATCAGGCGTTGATAGCGGTAATCTGCACCTTGGTGAGAGCGGCGCGGAAACCCTTCTTCTTGTGGAAACCCTTGCGGCGCTTGAACTTGAAAGCGATGCCCTTGGCGCCACGAGCCTCCGGATCCAGCACCTTGGCCGTCACCGTTGCACCTGCCACCGTGGGAGCACCCACCTTCGTCTCACCCTCGTTCTCCACCAGGAGCACCTGGTCGAACGTGGTCTCGCCATCCTTCTCCAGACCAGCGAGGCGGTCCACGGTGAGGATATCACCGACCGTCACACGGTACTGCTTGCTGCCGGAAGTGAAAACTGCGTATGCCATAATTTTCAGAATTTTGATGTTGCACCCACTCATGCGGGCTGGCACATTATAGGCACGCAAGCGCATTTGTAAAGAAAAATTTCATACAAAAATGAAAAATTTGCAGAAAATTTTTAAAAATTCTCCCTACGAGGTCACATCTGAGGCAGAAATGGTGGCGCTTGGGCGCAGCATGGCCGCCGAACTGGAACGCGGCCAGGTGTTCGGGCTGGTGGGGGATTTAGGCGCTGGCAAGACCCACCTGGTGCAGGGCATTCTGGAAGGCCTGGGCGCGGGCAACCCGGCGGCCAGCCCCACTTTCTCACTGGTGCACGAGCATGATGACGGCGCCCTGCCCGTGGCGCATTTCGATTTCTACCGCATGAAGAGCCCGCAGGAAGCCATCGGCATCGGCTGGGATGAATATCTGGAAAGCGGCCGCATCCTGCTGGTGGAATGGGCCGACCGCTTCGACGGCGCCCTCATGCCTGCCGACACCCTCTGGCTGGTGCTCCGCCACACCGGCGAAACCACCCGCACCGTCACCCTGGTAGAGTGATTAGTGAATAAGGATTAGTGCTTAATTTAAAGGCTGGCACTGTGGGCTCTACTTCTATATCTTCCATAACCCCTCTATGAATCAAATTCCCGACAGCAGAATTCTGCTCTACACCTCTCCGGATGGCCAGGTGCAGCTGGATATTCGCCTGCAGGAAGCCACCGCATGAACACCAGATGCACAGCCAGAGCATGCGGAAAATACCTGTTTTCCGGCTATGCGGTACTATCCTTGTTCCTGGGGACGCTTCTGGTTCTCATTCTGGAAAACCTGGAGCTGCTCACCCTGCCCCGCCCCACAGGCGATCACCGCTGGGGGCTGCTCATGAACGCATACAGGCTGGTTTCCATTTTTCTCTTCCCTGTAGCAACCCTGTACTCCCGCGTATTCTGCACAAACCGCCTCCTTCCCCACTTGGGAAAATGTCTGTGCCTCTGGCTCACCATCACAGCCTGGGCCAGCGTCTTTACCCATGCCTCCCCGCTGCGATTCTTCCCGTTCATCAACTACACCACAATTGATTTCCTCAGCGCCGCCGTTGGAACATTCATCTGCCTGATGCTGATGCACGGCCTCTACAGCATTGCAGATTTGGTCGTAAAGATAAAATCAGATGACAAATTCCACAGGCTTGCCTGTTTTGTGGTCGTCTGCGTTCTCCATCTTCTGCTGTGCCACTCCTGCGGCTAGCTACGCCCCTGACCCACATGTGTCCCAAAGTTTCGTAAATTGTAATCTATCGGCGAGCGTAGCGAGCGAAATTCATAGCCCACGGTAGTGGGCGTAAGAAGTTAGACAGGGGTGGAGCGACGGAGTCGCGGAACCCCTGGTCAAACAAAAAAATGGCCAGAACCCCGAACACAGTGAGTGGGTGACAGAAAGCTAAGCATCAACATAAAGCGTCGCATTCTGTCACCCGTTCCACGGGTTCCTGTTATTTTTTTTGAGGTAGCAGGCGCTGCGCGTGCTAACGCACGCTTGCACCTGCCTAACATCTGTCGCCCACTGCCGTGGGCTATAAATTTCCGCTCGCTACGCTCGCCG
>JAFNWZ010000370.1 GCA_017379255.1 Akkermansia sp.
GGTAAACCATTACCCAAGAATTGGGAAATGGCATACCCTTTGCGCAACAGAAACAACAAGAACAGCCGGTATGCCTTGAGCAGACAGTGACCGCAGTGTATAGAGAGCGGCCTCTTGTATTATTTCCACAAAGGATGAGACTCCCAGAACTGAGGAAGGCCTGTTTTCGACAAATCCACGCCCTGCGATGCATAGGCATGAAGCATATTTTCAACACGGGAGGGCCATTGAGACGTCGGCGCTACAAAACGAAGCATACGCCGGCACATGAAGAGAATACAACCAGCAGAACCTGGATTCACAAAGAGAGAGGAATGACTTACAGAAGAAGGAACAATCCATTTTCCTATATGAGAAGAATATACAAAATACCAGTTTCTATCTTCAGAATACGCAGGGAGATGCGGCTTTAGGTAGTACACCTTATTCCTCACTCGCGCATGATGCGCACAATCATTACGCACGATATTAAGCGCATGCAACCAGGAAGACAATGTAGCAGGTTTCATCTGCCACTCCCTTGCAATGGAGCGTCTACAAGATTTATCCGAATAATCATAAAAATAGGCAACAAACCCCATTTCGGCCAATGCGATCGACATCCAGAGCGGCGGATAATCATGAGAATCGCCGTATTTGGTAAAAAAATGGTCAAGAAATTCAATTCCCCGCTGCATTATCTGCCCTTTCTTGTCACGTTTGATATGTACGCGTTCCCATTTTTGCAGATAATCTCGCCAATGAGGGAAATAAGAAGCAGAGGCATAGGCAAAAGGGCTCTGACCTTTGGTGTGAAAGTTAGCCAGGAGGCTTCGAAGAGCAACCTCTATGCGTTCAATCGCATCCAGAATAAGAAGACGCAAATCTCTATCGAATCGATACAGCAACCATACTTTATCCAGGGTTGTCCCTGGAATCAGGTCAGGCAGCACATTCCCGGCAGCATCTCTTACACGAAAAGGATGCCAGTATGCACTCAGACGATAATACCCCACATTTTTCAGGCGCTGTATCAGCAACTCACGCTCTGCCACAAGGCCTCTCGAAAGCAAGAGTTCGGCTTGCTGCTCGTACGAGAGATGGGGCTTCGAATACTGCATAACGTGAAAATAAAACACCTCCCCATGTGCGCGGTTGAAGGAATCAACAGATTCCAACCCTAAGCGGGGGAGGCTTGTCTGGGAAAGATTGAAACAGAAAACCTCTGAATTGTCAAGAAAAATAAGATAAGCAGATGCACCAGGTCCATACGTGTCCCAAAGATTTGGGACACGTGGATTTACGATTGACGAATTGAAAGTTAGCAGCTTACGCCGACAGAGTCACGAATGGATACTTTCTGCCGATGGTGAGGCGGGTGATACCCTACTACGAATTTTCGCACAGAACACTATGCCTTTATGTTATTTAGAACCGTTTTTCCATAATCTTTGGGACACATGTGCACCAGGTCAGCATCACCCCAGTCCGACCAACGGGAGGATATCGTCTGCGGCAACGCCGCAGATATCGTCCAGCTCCGCTGGATATCGTCCTTGCCCGACAGGGCAAGGATTTCGTTCTCCTGAAGCCTCCAGTATTATGGCTCCCCAATCATTGGGAAGCAGCATGCCCATTGCTCAGCAGGCAACACCACCCAGAAACAGCTGATTCCATCACGGAACCAGCTGTTTATAGATTTTCCGCTACGCCGTGGCGGGACGCCCACCACTTTTTATTGCGCCTTGCTTATTTTCTCCGGCGGCGCATTGCTAATGCCGCCAAAGCCAGCAAACTAAGCGTCGCCGTAGTGGGCTCGGGAACAGCCTGCGTATGGGTGATGCTCACCGTGCCTGCTTCACCGTCATATCGCATCACCAGCCCGGTATTCCCGGCCAGGTTGCTGAAATACTCCGAAGCCTGCACCTCGTAACCATCCATCACCGTGGTGTATTCCACGCTGCGCATCAGGTTCTGCGTCTGCACCGCCAGCGATTCCAGACCGCTCACCAGCGTCAGGCTTTCTCCCACCTGCAGATTCTGCACCTCTGCCAGGATATTACCCGCCAGCTGCATGCCCTGCCCCAGAGTAAGTGCGCCATTTATAGTCGTCTCCCCCTCCAGATTCAGCACACTCTGCGACATCATCAGAACATCGCCCACAATCAGGCTCTCGCCCTCCACCTGCAGGGTTGTTCCAGCATTAAAGGTAAGCGCATAGCCCTCTTGGCTCAGCGTTGCATCCTTCACCAGAACCGTGGCTTCTGAACCATCGTGCACCGTAATCCCCTGCCCTTGGTAGATGGCACCATCTTCCACACGCAAGCGACCGCCGTAAAGCGATGTTTCACCCAGAATGCTGGTGCGGGAGTTCAGGATTTCAGCTTCCGTTGCCTCGCGACCTTCGTTATTTTCCTCCAGAATGGCATCCAGATGAGCCTTGGTATACAGCCCGCTGAAGATGATATCGCCCTTTGCCTTCTGTGTTTTCCCCTCAGCATCGGTGTAATCTGCATTAAGCGAGGTCTCGCCACCGTAGACGGAATCATAGAAAGTGATTTGCCCATCTGTCTTGGCAGAGAGATGCATGCTGCCTTCATATTGATAGATGCCCCGCAGGCGATATCCAGAGTCATTCTTTTCGTAGTTCATTCTGAATTCAACAGATTCATTACCTTGAATATATATATCATCCATGGCATAAATTGCACCGCCTCCAGACAGTTCGTTATGATGTTCTATATAATTCTCCCTGAAGAAAACACTTGCATTGTTACAAATGCGAATCATACTTCTTGCTCCGATAGCACCACCGCAAGCGCTGTCATAGGAGAGAGTAGAGGTGGTCTTTGCATAATTCCTAGTGAAATTCACGCTCACATTGTTGTTGATATCCAATGTAGTATCCCATGTAGTATGAATAGCACCACCCCCAGAGTCACTGGAAGAAGCAGCATAATTAGCGTTGAAAGTTACATAGGTATTGTCACAGATACTCAAGGAGCTGCATGCATATATGGCACCTCCATATGA
>JAFNWZ010000371.1 GCA_017379255.1 Akkermansia sp.
GAATGGGCGATCGTCATCGGCAATCCCCTGGGCGAGGATTTCTTCCGCTCGGTGACGGTGGGCACGGTGTCCTCCCTTGAGCGCAGCGTATCCCAGAGCGTGCAGGATAAATACGGCCGCAAGACCACCGTGGAAAATTCCATGATCCAGGTGGACGCCGCCATCAACTCCGGCAACTCCGGCGGCGGCATGTTCAACACCCTCGGCCAGCCAGGGCCTCATCCTCGGTGAGGACAGCCAGAAGATGTCCAAGAGCCGCGGCAACGTGGTGAACCCGGACGACATCGTGAAGGCCTATGGCGCTGACTCCCTGCGCATGTACGAAATGTTCATGGGCCCGCTCAAGGAAGTGAAGCCCTGGCAGACCAAGGGTGTGGAAGGCATCAGCCGCTTCCTGGCCCGAGTATGGCGCCTTGCCATGGTCGAGAACCAGGAGGGCGAATGGGTGCTGGGCAGCAAGATTACCGGTGAGGATACCGGCGCTGTCACCCCCGTGCGCAAGGAAGTACACAAGACCATCAAGAAGGTGACCGAGGACATCGAGGCCATGAGCTTCAACACCGGTATTTCCAAGATGATGGAATGCGTGAACGCCATGACCAGCGCCGAGACCGTGTGCGTGGCCGACTACGTGAACCTGCTGCATGTGCTCAACCCCTACGCACCGCACATCACCGAGGAGCTTTACAGCCGCCTGCGCGAGCAGTTCACCACCCTGCCCGCCTGCCAGCTCTGCCAGCAGACCTGGCCCACCTACAATCCCGAATACCTGGTGGAGAACACCAAGGAAATCGTGGTGCAGGTGAACGGCAAGCTGCGCGACAAGATGACCGTGGCCGCCGATGCGCCCAAGGAGGAACTGGAAGCCACCGCCCTCACACTGCCCCGCGTGCTCGAGTTCACCACCGGCAAGACCGTCCGCAAGGTCATTGTAGTACCGGGCCGTCTCGTGAACATCGTGGCCAACTAAACGACTCACCTTATACTCACCCATCCCCTGCCGGCACTCCCGGCAGGGGATTTTTTTTGCGTCTGACTCGCCCCAATTCGCGAAAATGTACAACAACAATGATGACTAGGAATACTCTACCGGGGCAAGAAAGATATCACCATCTCCGGCACTCACATCCGATGTTAAAGTTAACCACTAACTGTTAGCGAAATACGCCCAACTATACGCAATTTTATCTTGCGTTTCCAATAGCTAGTTGCTAAATTGAGGACGGTTGATACCCCCAGTACTCAAATGAAACTACACCTCCCCCTCTACCTCCGCAAATGTATTCTTCTGTTCTGTGTTGCCACCAGCACCATTACCACCGCATGGGGTGGTGCTATGCACGAGAATATTGCACAACGAGTCTATGCAGACTTCGGCCAGAACCGAGGCCGATATAAGGTCAACGGAGTAAGCAGCATGCTGCAAGCTATCCGTGAAAATGACAACCTCATCGTTATCCCGGACAACAACCCGGACAACAATGATTTCGGCATCACCCTGGAGCAGGGTATGATTGATTTCAGCGGCACAGTGGATTACGGCTACACTGAACAATGCTACGGCGCCGGTTCAGCCTTCGGCAGCAACTACCTGGTTACCGTAGCGCATAATCCCCCATTCAACGCCGCTTTCGGTGGTTATGTCGTCGGCGCAGCGAATACCATCAAGTACAGCACGATTTCTATTTCAGAGAAAGACCTCGGCAGCCCGGCAGACTGGGCCTTGTACCGCCAGAACAAGATTTTCACCGATGTGGTGGGAACCCATAACTACAGCGGCGTGACTTCTGAGCAGGATGACCTGGACGGAAACGGAATACTGGATATCAAGGAGCAGGTGGAAGGCACGCTGATGTACCGCGCCGGTGCCGGTGATGTGGACTACTGGATGTCGGATGGCTCCCGCATTAATGCAGGTGATCCATACACTTTCCTCATCGGCGGCGTCTGCACCATCCGCTTCGTAGCCGTTACCGAGGAAGGTATTATTTTTGCTGACTGGAACATGAATAACCAGGATATCGGCGTATCCGAGAAATCTCCCCTTCCCCTGGCCTCTTGCGGTGGTGACTCCGGCACTGCCAACTATGTGTACAACAATGAAACCGGGCGCTACGAGTATTTCTTCTCCCTGCGTGCTGGCAACTTCACCACCTACAGTGTAGGCCACGGCTCCATTGACTTTGCTAACGAATCAATGGCTGGGTACAGCCGCGAGGTGGACATGACCGAAACCCACACGGCCTACCTGAACGCCGTGACCGGAGGCTCCGGCACCATTCAGGTTGGCGAAGAAACCATTTCACACCAGGCTGTCAACTCTGGACAAAACACCTGGAAAGACCTGAACGCTGTAAAAGACAGGGACAACTGGTTTGCTTATGAAAACAGCTACATGAACAGCATCAGCGGTTTGGGCAGCACACACAACCTTCTTTTTGATGGAGGCAATGCAGATAACACCATCATCCTGAACGCCACGGTGGACACCGGTGTGGGTTATCTGGAATTCAACAACGGTAACTTCACCGTCAAAAACGCCGAAGGCGGCAACCACACACTCAACACCGCCGGCTATGTCATCAACGAGGGGGCAGAGGTTCACCTCCAGCTTACCAATGATGCCAACCACATGCGCGAATGGCGCAAGAATGGCGAAGGAGATTTGTACATCGAGGGCCAAGGAGACAACAATATCCTGCTTGCCGTAGGTGGCAACGGTACCACCTACCTGAACCGCGGAAACGGCTACGCCGCCTACAATGTGATAGCTGCCAGCGGGGCTACTGTGGTCATCAATGATATCAACCAGATTGAGCGCGACTTCACCTTCGGGCTCAACGGAGGCACGCTGGACATGAACGGCAACAGCATGGACTGGTATACCGCTCATGCCAATGCCACCGCCATTGCCGCAGATGGATTCAGCATCAATACCCTGACGGATTCGGCCATCCTGACGAACACCAGAGGCACAGCCGAGCTCATTTACAAGCAGAGTGGTGAAAGCACCTGGCTGGGTTCCATCAAGGACACCGCCACCGGTGCAATCAGGATTGTGGCAGATGCCGGCAGGGACTCCGTGTGGACAATGAACAGCATCTGCACCGACCTTTCCCGGAACAATGGCAGCAGCTTCACGGTAAACAGTGGCACGGTTGTGCTGGCCGGCACAAATACAGAGCATGGGCCCGGTTCCGTGCAGTACAGCAATGATAAATGGATTTCCGAGGATGACTGGCACTACGCTGATGCCCAAATGGATGTATCCGTAAACGAAGGCGGCAGCTTCCATCTGGGCACCCACGCCCGCCTGAAAGGTGATATCACCGTAAACGGTGGCACCTATGTGATGGGCGAAGGTGTGCGCCACCGTATGGAATACATAGAGGGCGGCATCTTCATGGAGGATACCTATGAGTGGTCTGAATACTACGGCCACCATGGCGAAACCACGCTGAACAATGGTACTCTCAAGGTACAGTTCGACAGCAGAACCACGGCCAATACCACATACAGCGGCAATATCACTGGCACCGGCACTGTGAGCGTGGATGCAGCCCAGGGCAGCCTCACCCTCACGGGCAACAACACCTTCACCGGTGCCCGCAGCGTGGAGAACGGCACCCTCATTGTGGCGAATGCCGCAGCAGCCGGTTCCGGAAAGTGGCTGGTGAAGGATATGGGTATCTTTGCTGCACAAAATGCTGGCGGCAGTACCGCGCTTTCCTATATCGATGCCAATTCCACCGGCGTGCTGGCCCTGAGCCAGAACCAGACCGCCCAGATTGACATGACCGGGCACAACTCCCTCATCCTCGGTGCGATGGATGGCATGACCATCAGCTACGGTACGCAGAATACCACCGAGGCGCTCAATGCCAACGCCAACAAAGAATGGCGTCTGGGTGGCGGCGGTGGCGAACTGGTGGTCAACTTCCACCTCACCGGCGATAATAAGCTTATTCTCGGCAATGGGCACACGCAGGGTATTGTGACCCTCACCAACACGGGCAATAACTTTACGGGCGGTATTGATTTTGCCAGCAGCGGCGTTACCCTCAATTACACAGACCCCGCCGCGGTCGATAAAATCTCGCTTAGTCTGACCTATGGTAACCGCGTCACCATGGCCCCGATGATTAATAATATCACGACCGGGTCTGGTGGTATTCTGCTGCAGAATAAGGCAGATGCGGATATCGACATGAGCAGGCATGCCAGTCTTTTCCTCGGAGCCGAGGGCAACCAGGATTACAACGGCGACATCACCGTCGCTGCTGGTCAGGATTACCGCTTCTCCGCTGCCAACGGCACCTTCACCGTTAATTCCGCACTCAGTGGTGACCACAACATCGTGGTCGATGCACAAGGCTATACGGGAGGCACGGTCAAGCTCACGAATGCAAGCCCCATCACCGGTAGCATCACGGTCATGGGAGCAGAAGCCGGCACCGGGGTATCCACTGGCAATATCACACTGCACATCGGCCAGGACGGCGTGCTGGATACCGCCAGCGGTGTGTACCTGAAGAACGGAGGCACGCTCAACATCGGAGAATCCACCCAGCACATCACCAACCTGGAGCTGGGAGAAGGCAGCGCCATCATCGGTGACCGCATGAGCAGCACTACAGATACGGAGTACAGCACGCTCCATATCACCATTGACTCCATGGATGACCTCAAAGGCATCATCAACGTGAACACCGTTCACAAATATGGCGAAAGCACGCTGGAGCTGACCAATTCCCTCACCACATCTGCCACAGATAAGTTCAAATACGCAGAACTGCACATTGAACAAGGCGATGTGAAGCTGATGAACAACTATGCTTCCGTTGGCAGCCTGTATATCCATGGTGGAAAGCTTGATCTCAACGGCAAGGACCTTTACACGGGTACCGTTGTTGCCGGAGATGGCGCCATCATTGATGCCACCGGTGCCACCATCTGGGGCGTTTCCACCATTGGCGTGTTAGAAGGCACAGCAACGATGATGAACGGAGGCACAGATGTCACCGTGGCCTCCACTATCGGCGCCGCCAGAGATGCCACCCTTGTCTTAACCGGCTCCGGCAACTGGAAACTGAGCGGCAATGGTTATAACAATATTGATGAAAAAGGCACCCTGAGAGTAGAGGATGTCTCCCACCTCACATTCACTTACGGGACAAACGAAGGCAAAAAGCTTTACGACAACGTGTTCCCCTGCGTCAAGGAGGTCAACATTGGTGGCATTCTGGATCTGGACAGCAGTGTAACCGATCTGAAATCCGGAGCGCAGTGCGATGTTCAGGTATTACGCTTCAACACCATCAAACTGAACGGCCATGATCTCACCCTCTCGGAAACAACTAACCAGGCGGTGTGGAGAATCAAAGACATTCAGGCGGCAGGAAACGAAAGCCTCATCTGGGAAGCAACCAAGACCAAGACTTCCAATTATCTCATCGGGCTTGAGGAATCCTACTTGAACTGCACAGAAAACAACTCCTCACGGCTCATTCTGGAAGGCGAAAATTCGTTCAGCGGCACAATATATGCCAAGCGTACCAGCAACGGGCTCCAATACAATACCTTTGTAGAGCTTGCTCACGAAAAGGCAGCTCAGCATGCCACGCTGAGGCTGGAAGGCTACAACGGCGCCAACATGGCACTGGCGGTCAACACAGACAAAGCCCAGCTCAAAGGACTGTCTGGCAATGAACATACCCTGGCCTACGGCGGTGAATCCTCCCGCATCAGCATGGAGAGCACCCCATCCTCCACCCGCAACAGTATCCTGAGCATCACTGGTGACGGCACCTATGAATACAAGGGAGCCGTAGCCGGACTGAGTATTGCCATGGACGGCACGGGCACGCAGAAATTCACCGGCAACAACGTAAATATTGCCGATATTTATGCCAATGCAGGCCGACTTGAATTCGCTGATGGCACAACAGTGACCGGCACGATTTACCTGGGTAAGGGAGGTGTTCTGAACATGGGCGAAAGCCATTCGCTGAACGAAGGAGCCACCCTGGCTATTGTGGGTAACCAGGGTGCTATGGAAGGCACGCTGGTGCTCAATGGCGGTGCGATTGTCTTCGATGCCAATGCACTGAATGCCGGTACGGCTCAGTTCAATGGCAGCATGCAGTTTGCCGGGGGGCTCACGAGCCAGACTATCGGCATTCTCGACACCAATTCACTGGAGCTGGGCCGCACCTATACTCTGTTCTCCTCCGACTGGAGCGGCAAGACTGCGACCATGGCCAGCAATATGCCGGATTACCTGACCAGCAGTTTTGAAGCCGGGGCCGATGGTCTTAAGATGACGGTGACCATGGCCGGTGGCTATGCCGAATGGCAGGATGACTACGCCCTCTTTGCCGCAGGACAAACAGTGGTATTCCGCGATACTGCGGCTGCCGAGTCCCTTGACTTCACCGAAGCCAGGACGGCTGCCGGACTCCGTTTCACCAATGAGGAGACCTACACCTTCAACGGCAGCGATGTGACGCTGGGAGGCGCTCTGCAGATGGACAGCGGCAAACTGGTGCTGAACAACAAGCTTAGCACCACGGCTTACGAAGCCACAGGTGGCTCACTGGAAATTGCCAGCGAAGGCATGCTGGCACTGACCAACACCCTTACCTCTGCAGAGAATCGCCTGGCCACAGTTAACGGCATCGCCGGCACCGGCACCTTGCAGGTGAAACTTGACAAGACAAACAACACCTATGACAATAAGCTGGCGATAGGCGCAGACTTCACTGGCACCACTCATGTGCTGGAGGGCAACCTGACGCTGACTGGCAGCACCTTCGGCAGCACACTCAAGCTGGCACACGGGGTAAACGCGCAGATTACGGCCTCAACCACCATTGACGGAAATCTGGAGCTGGACGGCGCGAGCGGTATTCACCAGAACGGCGGTACTAATCTGACAATCGCCGGTACGGTGACAGGCGAGAACGGCACCTGGAACCGCCACGGCGGCGGCACGCTGAACATCAATGGCGATGTCCTACTGCACGGTTTCGATATCAATGCGAATAATACCACCAATAACTTCAACGCCAATGCCACCATTGGTACGGTGATGCTCGACCAGAACAATGCCACAATGAACTTCAGGGGTGAAGCCACACTGGGCACCATCACCATCGGTCAGCATAACTGTGCGGTGAACTTCGATGGCAACACGGAAATAGGTACCCTTAATGC
>JAFNWZ010000372.1 GCA_017379255.1 Akkermansia sp.
GGTGCTGGTAGTGGAGGCTGAGGAGGCGTTTTTGCGGAAGACAACAGAAGCATTATTGCTGAAGTTGAGCGAGCCTGTGGAGAAAATGGCTCCACCGTATGAACTGACGGAGTAGTAAGAAGTTGTATAGGCTGAGTTATTATTGATCGTGACATCGGCATTGTTGCTGATGTTGACTAATCCTGCTGAATAAATGGCTCCGCCGCGGGTGACATAGGAGGCTTGTATTGAGTTGGAGGAAAACTGTACGCCTCCATTACTGGAAATGTCGATTACAGCGTCTGTTTCTCTGGCGCAGAGGATGCCTCCGGATAAGCCGTACCGATGGCCTGTTGAGGGCTCGCTGGCAAGGTTATTGCTGAAAACCAGGTCTGCGGTGTCCTGATGACCGTCATCGACTCGGTGAATGGAAAGCTTGCCTGTCGAACTGAGTGTAATACACCCGACTGAATCACCAATTTTTCGGTTAGAGTCGGAGATATTGAGTTTGCTGAGGGTATCAAAAGTGAGGCTGGTCACCTGGTCAAATACTTTGGAACCGCCGCCTGTAAAACTGAGACTCACGGGATCGTATCCCTCGGCTGTGGTGAAAATATGGTTTCTTCCTGTGATAAGTGGGGTGGAGCTTGTCCAGCCCGGAGATGTCTCCGGGGTAAATTCCATATCTGTCCAGAGAATGAAAGCGCATTTCTCTGCGCTGTCGCTGGCTCTGTAATCTTCCATCATGTCCGGAATCCAAAGGTCGATGGATTCGTAATCTGCCGGGATTTCTGCTGCGTGTGTGGAATGGGCTGCCAGCGAGCTTACAAGCGAGGTCAATAAAAGGAGTGGTAAATGTAATTTCATGGTGTGAAAAGCAGGAGCTGCCGGAGCTTACACTTTTGGAATCCGTAAGGTTATGTTTGATTGATTATTGGAGATAAAACAATAACAGCTTTCAGGACAAAAATACACCGCTTTGCGGAATGCTGAACATGGTATCGCAATTTTCTCGAAATAAAACAGTTTGTATGCTTGACTTACGGATTCCAAATCCAGCCATGACGAAACGCAGACAAAAAGAAGCAGACAACGCCGCACTAGAGATTTTAAGAAGCACGGGAGCAGACGTACTGGAGGCAGCCCTGGTGGCCAAAGCGGCAATGGAAGCAGCCCGCGGCAAGGTAAAGCGGGCGCTGAAATGCATAGGCGCCGGAGCAGACGCGCTCCGGCTGCAGGAAAAAACGGTGACCTTTGAGAAAGCGGTGGCCGCAGCGCTGGAGGCGCGGAAGGAACGACGCATCCGGACGCTTTATGATTTCCGCTACTTTACGCGGCGCTTCATGCTGCGCTGCAAGGGATTAACCAATCGGCGGGTGCGGAGCATCACGCCGCAGGAGTGCGCGGAATATATTGAAACGGCTTTTGATACGCCGCGGCAGAGACAGAAGGCGCGGCTGATACTCAGCGGCGTGTTTTCCACAGCCGTGAAGCGCGGCTGGTGCGATGCGAACCCGGTGGCTCGCGTGGAGGCGCCACGGGTGGTGGAGAGCCCCGTGCCGATTCTGACACCGCAGGAGATTGAACAGATTACCACCACAGCAGAACAATATCAGGGCGGCAGCTGCGCGGCGGCGGTGGGGATGATGCTCTATGCGGGCATCCGACCGCATGAGGTGGCGCGCCTCACATGGGCACAGGTGGATTTACAGGCGCAGGCTATCTATATTCAGCCGCAGCACAGCAAGACTGGCGGCGCACGGCGGGTGACGATTCACAGGCCACTGCAGCGGATATTGCGCGAGCACCAGCTGCCTGATACCGCAACGATATGCCCCGCCAATTGGCAGCGCCACTGGCGCAGACTACGCCATGCTTCCGGCTGGGGCGGCGGCAGGAAATGGCCGCAGGATGCGCTGCGCCACACCTACGCCAGCTACCACCTGAGCCATTTCCGCAGCTATGCAGAGCTGCAGCTGGAGATAGGCCACCGGGATGCCACGCTGCTGCGCACGCGCTATGTGGACCAGCGCGAGGTCAGAAACCCTCAGCGTTTCTGGGGACTGACCGAACGTAGTGAGGGTACCGTCGCGGCGTGAGCCGAGGTACAGTTACCGTCTTTGCCGTGGGGGAATCCTTGACCATGGATAGGGAAAGAGAATATCCGCTCCTGTGGAGCGGATGGGGCAGTGCAGGTGGAAACCGGCCAGCCGGGTTGCCGGGTTGCCGCGCTGCTGCGCACTCTATCACGGACTCCTGTGCGTTTTTTGAGAAAGCCCGCCTGCTGCTCCCAAGGGAGACAGGGAATTGGTATCGTGTGTACATTTTAATGCTCCATAACACATTACAATGAATGGCAATTATCTGTGCTACAGGAGTTTGCAAAAAGCCCCGATGAAATCCAGTGTCGCACCGCGGCCGGTTTGAAATGCCATAGAACGTAATTTGAACTTGCGATATGTTTCGGAAACCCGTATGATAGGCGTGCTGAACTATGGAGTACGAGATGGAACCCCAGCTGCCCCGGAGAGGAGAGAGAACATGGCCCACGCGCGTGACGGCGTCGTGTCTGATTCTGTTTGCCCTGTTGCTGGGAGCCTCGCTGCTGAGTTATAAGCATGGCGAGATGGGGTGGGATTTCCTGAATCCTACCGGCGGAACGGCGGCAGAGGAAGCCCCAT
The DNA here is from genome assembly GCA_017379255.1 of Akkermansia sp. Classification (GTDB taxonomy): domain Bacteria; phylum Verrucomicrobiota; class Verrucomicrobiia; order Verrucomicrobiales; family Akkermansiaceae; genus Akkermansia. Next base: position 2,661 of record JAFNWZ010000372.1, read on the forward strand.
GCACCAATTGGCTGGGTCTGATTGGCCTGTATCTGGCTGGTCTCTGCAATTGGTTCCTGGGGGCGGCTTCGTTTTATGCACTGGCCTTGCTGGTGATTTTCTCCACCGGTCTCCTCATCTGGCCCCGGCGGCCGTATGTGCTGCAGCTGGTGGCTATGATTTGCCTGGTGATTTTCGGCTGTGCCATTTTTGCATTGCAGCCGTGGTTTCTGAGCAGCTGGCAGCGTGCGCACAGTTTGTATTCCGTAGGTGGTCTGCTGGGGTATCTGGATGGATGCTGCCTGGTGGAGCCGCTTATCGGTACACGCTGGGCCCTGGTTTCCTTCCTGTTGCTGCATGCAACGGCGTGGATTTATTTTGCTCGCTATACCTTTATCCGCTTCTGGAAAGAAGTGTGGTATGACCTTGCGGATTTGTGGTGCCGCTGGCGTGAGAACCGGGCGATGCGCCGGGAAGAACGCCGCGCGATGCGCGAGCAGAGCCTGCGCGAGCGCCTGGAACAGCAGGAGCGGGAACTGGCCGCCGCCAAGGATGCTGCCGCAGCAGATGCAGAGGTGGCTGCTGCGGAGGCCCGCAGAGCAGGGGGACAGACCGATTTGTTTGGCAGAGAGGAGCCCGAGCCGGTTGCTCCGCCCATCCGCCAGCGTGGGGGACAGGAAAAGCGCCGCCATGTGGATACTTACGAGGAACCTGACTATCCGCCTGTCCAGTCTTTTGAGCAGCAGATGGAAGAGAGCCGCCGCCGCGAGGCTCAACGCGTGGAACTGCAACGCCCGCCGACCGGACGCGGCCGCCAGTATGCACCGACTGCAAACCGCAACAACCTCCTGGATCTGATGGCTCCGGTGGAGGAGAAAATTGCACTACAGAATGCCCCGGGCCGCGAGCCTGCTCCGCAACCCGCCCCGCGAGGCCCTGTGGTGAATGCTCGCCTGGCAGAACAGGTGGACCGCCGCATGGGGAATCGCCCGGCTGCAGGGCCGAAACCCGCTCCCAGACCTGCGCCTCAGCCAGCGGCTGCTTCCCGAGGCGGTGCAGCGAAGAAGGCATCTGCAGTTGAGCTGAAGAAGGATACCCGCGTGCAGTACGAGGATTATCCGCTGCCGCCGTATGATTTGCTGAAGTTCGAACCGGTTTCGGACGAGGTGACGGAGGCTGCCCAGCGTGAGATGATGGATGTGCAGCAGCGCATCATCGAAACGCTGGAGACATTCAAAATCCTCGTCGAACCGGGAGATATCACCCGTGGCCCGAGTATCACCCGTTATGAGTTCTATCCGCCCCGCGGTCTGCGTGTGAACCGTATTGCCGCGCTGGATAAGGATATCATGATGGCCACCAGCTCCAAGTCGGTAAACATTCTGGCCCCCATTCCCGGCAAGAATACCGTGGGCATTGAGCTGGAGAATGCGCAGAAGTCCCCGGTGTATCTGCGCGAGCTGCTGCAGTCCGACAATTTCAACAACCCGAAGCTGCGCATTCCCGTGGCGTTGGGTAAGGATGTGTACGGCAATGCCGTCATCGGTGACCTGGCAGCCATGCCGCATACCCTCGTGGCAGGTACGACCGGTTCCGGTAAGTCCGTGTGTATCAACAGCATGATTCTTTCCATGCTCTACAAGTTCCGTCCGGAGGAACTGAAGCTCATCCTGGTTGATCCCAAGGTGGTGGAAATGCAGCCGTACCGCAAGCTGCCGCATCTCATCTGCCCGGTGGTGACCCAGCCGGGACGCGTCATCGGTGCGCTGCGCTGGGCTGTGAATGAAATGGAGCGCCGCTACCGCCTGTTCAGCCAGGTGGGCGTGCGTAATTTCGAGGACTTCAACAACCGCGAGGATGACGGCCCTGTGGATGAACCGGAGGAGATGGAAGAGTCCCCCATCGATTACGCAGCTGTGGAAGCATGGGCCAGCGAAATCGAGCGCCAGGCAGAGGAGGAAATTCCCCTGGGTGAGGAGAAGCAGGATGAGTTCGACTTTGATGACCCCGAACCGATTCCGCTCAAGCTGCCCTATGTGGTCATTATCATTGATGAGCTGGCCGACCTCATGATGGTGGTGAAGGAAGATCTGGAGAACTACATTGCCCGCCTGACGCAGAAGGCCCGTGCAGCCGGTATCCACCTGGTGGCTGCCACGCAGACGCCGCGTGCCAATGTGGTGACCGGCACTATCAAGGCTAACATTCCGAGCCGCATTGCCTTCCGCGTGGCCAGCCCGCTGGATTCCCGCATCATTCTGGATACAGCAGGTGCCGAAAACCTGCTGGGTAAGGGCGACAGCCTCTTCCTGCCGCCCGGCGGCATCACCAAGATGACCCGCGTGCAGGGCGCCTTTGTGAGCGATGCCGAGATTGCCAAAATCATTGCCCACTGTGCCGCCCATGCCAAGCAGAAGTTTGAGCAGGGTGTGGCTGCCGAAATGGACAATGCCGATGGCGGTTCTCCGAATGCGGACAATGGTGGCCGCATCGGCAACAAAGGCATGAGCGATGAGGATTCCGAGCTGTACACCCGCTGTGTGCAGCTGGTGGTGACAGAGCGCAAGGCGAGTACCTCGCTGCTGCAGCGCCGCTTCAGCATCGGCTATGGTCGCGCGGCCAAGATTATGGATATGATGGAGGAGAATGGTGTGATTTCTGCTCCCTCTGGCGCGACCCGCGCCCGCGAAGTCCTGGTAGATGCTTGACGACCATGTTTTCTCAAACCGAAGATGAATTTCTGCTGAGCCTGGCGGGGATATTTGCCGCGCTGCTCTGGCTGCGCCCCGGCAAGCGGGAGGCGGCGCGCTATGCCACGATTCTGGTTCCTGCCGGTGCTTTGTATGTGCTGCTGA
>JAFNWZ010000373.1 GCA_017379255.1 Akkermansia sp.
CGCCATACCCCGGTTGTTGTCGATAACGGCGTGCATGATGGGGGACATGCCGTTTTCATCGCACATGTCGGGGGAGGCATTCATCTGCAGCAGAACTTCCACGCATTTCCGCCTGTTATTCAGAACTGCTGCAATCAGAACTGTGCTCCCATTTGCAAGACGGTCGAAGTCGAACCCTCCTGCCTGCTGGGTGAGAAGGGGAATCAGCTCATGCTGGCCGTTTTCTGCGGCGCTGACGGCTGCGCGCAGGATGGTATCTGCCGCTGCGGCGGATTCCGGCTGGGCGAGCAGTCCGCGCACGGCGGTCTTTTTGCCGAGAAGCGCTGCCAGCTCCAGCAGGGAACGCCCTTCGCTATCTTTCAGGGTATAGGGGTTGGCTCCTTCCTTCTGCCAGCGGTCGTTCAGGGTGTTGTATGCGGCAATTTCTTCCTTGAAATCCTTTTCCTGGCGCAGGCAGACCCAGGCACAGCTGCAGAAAATCAGGTAGGTTACGCTCCACACTACCGCCATGAGGGCTTTGCGGTGTGCCATGGCGCGGGCTATGCTCAGCAGCCCGTTTACCACGAAACCGGTGACGCAAAGCGTAAGAAGCCACACTTCTACCGAGGGGGGCGTATCAATGCCCATGCTTACTTTCCAGGAAAGCAGCGCAATGATAATCAGGAGCAGCAGGGGATTGGCGTAATCTTTCATGGTACGAGGTCTGTTTCTTAATGGTCAGAGGCCTTGGAATCGGTTGCTTCTTCAGCAGGCTTGTCTTCCGTCTTGGTTGCTTCTTCCGCCCTGGCTTCCTCAGCAGGCTTATCTTCGGCCTTGGGAGCTTCCTCTGCCTTGGCTTCTTCGGCAGGCTTGTCTTCCGTCTTGGGAGCTTCCTCTGCCTTGGCTTCTTCGGCAGGCTTGTCTTCCGTCTTGGGCGCTTCCTCTGCCTTGTCTTCCTCAGCAGGCTTGTCTTCCGTCTTGGGCGCTTCCTCTGCCTTGGCTTCTTCGGCAGGCTTGTCTTCCGTCTTGGGAGCTTCTTCTGCCTTGGCTTCCTCTGCGGGCTTATCCTTGGTCTTGGGGGGGGCTACCGGTTTGACCTTGAGCTTGGGGGCATCTACAGCCTTGGTCTTTTCTGCCGACTTGGAATCGTTATCTTCCGGGGCTTTATCTGTTGCTGCAGGCTGCTGCTGGGATTTGTCCTTGACCTTGTTTGCGGGTTTGTGGGAAATAAAGGTTTCAAAGAACGCCATGAGCAGGGCGTAAATCAGGAAGAACGCTGCGGGAACGGCTGCCAGTACCCAGGGGGTACTCTGAATCATGTTGAGCACTTCCGGCATGGCCGGTTCTGATCTGTTGGCCCACAGGTAAACAATGTAGGAAAAGAACTCGGTGATGGCGTACCAGAGCCCGTAGCTGACAACGGCGGTGATGGCGACGCGCACGCAGGCCGCGGCACAAAGCCAGCCTGCCACGAAGATGAGCGAAACGATGGCCACACCTACCTGATAGCTGGGGAGAGCCTGGCAGAGCTGGTTAACGGCTTCGTTATGATAGATGGCGTTCGGCAGGGCAATAGAGGGGCCGAAGGCGGTGTATGCCCCACCTGCCAGCAGCAAGAGGATGGAGGCGCAGAACAGCACATTCCATGCGGCTTCAAGGATGCGCGTGCAGGAAAAAATGCCGAGCAGCACGATGACCGTGAGCAGAACGGTGGTGGTGTTGATTCCTCCCAGCACGTTGCAGAGTGCTTCCGGGGTCAGCGAATCAAAAAAATGCGCAAGTGAGACGGTGGGAGTGTGTTGCTGATAGAGAGCAAGCGCCAGTAGCACAATGGCGCTGAACAAGACGCGAAAGAGAATAGCCATAGCTTTCATGACTCAAACATTCTAGGCAATAGCCCTGCTGGAGTCAAGGTAAAACCGCAGCAATCAGGGGTGCTAGCAGAGAAAATTTGCCGGGCTCGCCATTGGAATGCTGCTATTATAAAAACAGACGGCATTTATCTGCTGTTTCGCAGAGGAACAAGGCGCTGCCGCTGGCATCGTTGGCGGGAATGGCTATGGCGTGGGTCTCCAGATGTTCCAGTGCATCGTACAGTGCGGTGCTCTCCCGGAAGAAGGTCGTGAATTGCTCGCGATATTGCAGCATGGCTTCTTTTGCTTCGCCGGGGCAGAAGAGGGGCTCTTTTGTTTTCAGGAAAAGGCTCAGCAGCAGTAGCTGCTGGCTGAAACCGCCCTGCGCCAGTTCTTCCAGAATATGGGAGAGCTCACCATTACCCCAGGGGCTGGACAGCCAGTGCGTGAGCATGTCTGCGCGGGTGGATATTTCGCCGGGACCTCGTTCAGTCTGCCAGGTGGCAGGGATGATGGTATCATGCACGATGCGGCGCAGTTCGTCAATGATGCGGCTGTGCTGATTGAGCTTTTCCAGCTCGGCGCGTTCCTGCTGGAGCCATATCCAGAGGATATCCTCCCAGATTTGCGTGGCGTAATCATTCTGCGGGGTGCGGAAAAGCTGGTAGAGCGGGCGGAGGTAGGCGCAGCATTCCTGCGCGGTTCCAGCAGGCAGGTAGCTGTTGAATACGCAGGCCAGGTCATGCCCGGTGAGCCCCACGCCCTGTTTGGCGATAATCCGCTGCAGCAGTTCCCGGCTTTCGGGCCTGTCAAAATCGTGGCTGGGGTCGCTGAGGTGGAATCCTGACATTTACTTGCTGAACACCGGGGCGGGCAGCTTGGCCGCGGCTTCTTCATCGCCACCGACCAGGTCGCCCACGTCCTTGAAGGTTACGAAGATGAAGAAGGTGAGCAGCAGGAAGATGAAACCGGTCTGAATCCATTCCAGCAGCTTGCCGCCCACAGGTCGGCGGAAGATGATTTCCAGCGTGCCGAGCACCACATGACCGCCGTCCACAATGGGCAGGGGCAGGATATTCAGCACCGCCAGGTTCACATTCAGCACTACGGCAAACCAGAAAATGAGTTTCCAGCCATCGGTTGTGCTCAGCATCTGGTACAGATAACTGCCGATGCCCACCGGGCCGGAAAGATGCTCCATACCCACGCTGCTGCCGGGGGCCGCCACCTTGGCCAGGGTTTCGCCCATCCAGCGGAAGCTCTGGTTAATCTGCTCCTGCACACCGGGATATTCAGTTTCCGGCTTGGTATCCAGCCCACCCCATAGGAAGCCCATGATGGGGCGTGCTCCCTCCAGCCCCTGCCAATTACCCGGAAGCGCGGGGGTGAGGGTAGTTGTCATTTCGCTGCCATCTGGGTTCTGGAGGGTGAGCTCCACGGCGCCCTTTTCAGCGGCTTCCAGAATGGCAACAGGGGAATATACCGCGGCTCCGTTGAGCTTCACGATGCGCTGCCCGGTCACGAGGCCGGCCTGCTGAGCAGGGGAGCCGGGAATGATGTTGCCGATGATGGCGGGAGCGGCAGGCATGATGCCTACCTGGCGCATGGCCGTGCGCTGCCACCACTTGGTTTCGGGAAGTTTGTACCCGCTTTCAATGGTGAGCTGCTGCGTGCTGCCATCTGCCTGCGGACGCTCGATGGTGAAGGTAATCTTTTCGTGTTCGCTCATGGCTACGAGCTCGCGCACGCCTTCCATATTGCCCGCCCACTTGTGAACCTCCTGTCCATCCACCGCGCGGATGATGTCGCCCGGCTGCAATCCTGCCTGCGCGGCAGGAGAATTCTCCGGTACATAGCCGATGGTGGTTGTGGGCAGCTCTGCCACGGGCTTGCCCACAAAGAATACGAGTATGGCAAAGAAATATGCCAGCGCCAGGGAGGCCAGCGGGCCCGCTGCGGCGATAATCACCTTATCCAGCGGTTTGAGAGGTTTCAAATCCTTGGGAATATCGGCTTCGCCTTCTATTCCCTGCATGTCTGCCAGCTGGGGCAGGGAGACGAAGCCACCTGCGGGAATCCAGCCGATTCCCCATTGCACTCCGCCAATCTTCTTCTGCCAGACGGGTTTGCCGAACCATATCTGGAAACGGTCTATATACGCTCCGCGCCACTTGCCTGCCAGGAAATGCCCCAGTTCGTGTACGAAAATCATCACGTTGAAGAACATGACGACAAGGAAAATAAGCCAGGCTGTCTCTAGGGTGGAAAGAATGGTGCTCATTGTTGGGAAATCTTGTTCCCCATGCTACCAGAGCCATCGCCCCCGCACAAGCGCGCGATTTGACATAAAGGCAGGATATCCCGCTTCCTATTCCGAGCTTGTCAGGGGTAGAGCAGGTGTTCTCCCTGGGGGAGCAGGGTGTCGAGATTAACCAGTTTTTCTCTGATGCGGAGCAGATGCTTGTTCCCGGCATCCATTTCCCATATCTGGAAATCAATGCGTTCCTCCTGGCGGTCCACGATGTAGCGCAGGGTGTTGGCGAACACGAAGGGCACTATTGCCTGAGCTTCGCTTTTGTGGTAACGGAACGCCTGGTCTGCGGAGCCGGTGAGGCGCTGGCGGCGTATGGTGGTGAGGGTGTTGCCATCGCGGCTCAGAAGCCGGATGCTTTCACTATATACCGTGCGGCCAGCTTCGTTGCGGCTGAATCCGGAGTGGTATAAGGCGCGGTGTTCTGCGTCCCACTGGGGCTTGCGCTCCTCCTGCCTGCCTTGGAACAGAGTTGCGAATAAATCGTGTTCCTGCTGCACGATGTTATCTGCGGCATAACAAGGACACAACAGGCCGGACAACAGAAAACAGAGGGCGGATAATAAAGTTTTCATGACGGTTGTATTAAAGATTGTTCTGCTGAGATTTGACGTCGATAATGACCCGGCTGGGCTCGAAAAGCCAGCTGTGGTATGGCGGATTCCAGAAATCTGCCGGCAGCAGGGGATTATCCCAGCTGGCGCGGGGGGAACTCTTGCCGAAAATGCTGTGGCGGGTCAGGAACTCGCCATCTGCCCAGCTGTGCAGGAACCAGAAGGCATTGATGAGTATCAGCCCGATGTAGATGGCATGCAGAGCTCGGCTGCTTTTGATGATACTGCGGTGCGATGCCACCAGCCCGAGGGTGCACAGGAAGAGCAATCCGCCGAACAAGGCCAGGGTGGAGTACGGGCAGGTCACTACCCACAGCCCGGTGATGCTCCACAGCAGCTCGCAGCCTGCCAGCGCGCACAGCAGCACCACCAGTGGCCAGATGATATACCTGCTCACGCCGCGTTTTTCGGCAGTATCTCCCAGTTTGCACAGAAGCCAGTAGCAGGCCAGAGCCGGAATCTGGGTGATGACCATGCAGCAGATAACCTGGAACAGGTGCGGCAGCATCCACACAATATAGTCATGCCAGACTGGTTCGTGCCCCGGTATCTGTGCGGCTGCGGTACACAGGCTCAGCGCCCCCAGCAGCGGCGTGAGTGTCAGCAGCCAGCCCATGCAGCGCTGCCCTGTGCTCAGCTGGGGGGAGTGGTGGTTGCCTGGATGGAACTTTTTCATGGGGTGTTAAACCGGAACCCTGTCAGGGGCATTTTGCATTAACATCTGTCAGATAATCAAAACTTTCGCTGCTTTTGGCATACAGGAACTTGTGACCTTTGCGGTGTTTTTCGTTGCGGTCCACCAGCTCCACATAGATGCCATCGGCATCGAAGCGGGTCTGGCTTACATCCCAGCTCATGATGCGGGAGCAGATGGTGTAGCGCCCCTGGTAGCGCCAGCGCTTGATTTTTCCGCCGGGTATCGCGCGGTACACATGCAGCGTATAGCTCCAGCACCCGGCGGCGGTCCACTCCAGCAGCACAAAGGTTTCGTCTTTCTCGTCGGCCATCCAGTTGCAGATGCCATCCACTTCCCGGGCGCTGTGGTATAGCTGCTCAATTTCAAAATCCGAGATGGTGGATTTTTCTTTCCAGTTTTTGTTGGACTCCGGATTGTCGAATGCGCCCCAGCGATGCGCTGCTGCCCTGGCAAGCTGAGTCCCGCTGCTGTGGTTTGGTTGTTTGCGGTAAAAGTAGTCGCTGTCTGGGCTCACTTTCCGGCGTTTCCCCATTTCTGACTCCGAGCCTATTTCAACAAAGAGGTAGCAGGTTTCTTCTGCATTATCGGCAAAGTGAAAGTTTTTTTCAATTTTGAGGCCGTGAGGAGTACTGATGTAGGTGACTTTCAATTCATTTTCTGTCACCTCCACTCCGGCAGGGTAGTATTCCATATAGCGGGTCACGACATTGTACTTGCCCACGCGTTCATATTCGTTGTTACCATTCAGTCGGAATACCGTGAAAACGCTGTTAGATGCCCCGCATCCCCGGTCGGCCATGAATACGATAATCCGGCCATCCGGGCTGGTGAGCCAATCGTTTTCAGTGGTGCATCCGGCCCCGAGGCTCAGTTGCAGCAAATCGGTCACACGCTCGGCGGGCAGGGGCTTTTTGCCGGTCCAGTAATCCTGGTTTTCCGGATTGTCACCAATGGCGTAGCGGCGGGCGGCTTCGGGCGTATCGCCTTTGCCAATGAGGGCAGCCTCTTTTGCCAGCGCGCGGCTGGCGGCGTTGCGATAGCGTGGGTAGGTGTAGGCCAGCAGAGGACTTGCCAGCACCATGGTGAGGAAAAGTGAACCGAGTAGTTTCATGAGTGGGTTAAAGTGGGACTCTACGCTTTCTACATTCAAAATCCTACATTCAACATTAACTTCCCAGCCCCCCTGCCAGCAGGGTCAGGAAATCTTCATACTGCCGCTGGAGCATCTGGCGGCAGGCTTCGGTGGTGGCGGGGGTGCTGCTGCCCTGCAGGGAGGGGATGGGGCAGTGCAATCTGGCTGCTGTCTCCATATATTGCTGCCAGGCGGAACTGGCCGCATGGAACTTGGCCTGGCATGTGGCGGCGTAGTCCTCTGGTGCATTTTCCAGCTGGGTGTTGGTCAGGAATTCTGTAGCCGGGCGGTCTCCTGCCAGCAGGCTGGCGATGAAGTTCACCCGCAGCTGGTGCAGCTGGTTCAAGTGGGATTGTAATTCTACCATGTCGCTGCGCATGGTCGGGGCTGTGGAGAAGCGGACGGTGAGTGCTTCGCTGAAAGCATCTTCCCTGGGTTGTACCGCCGGATGGCGTTCCGCACCGCAGAGCACCGAGCGCAGGCGCAGCTGGTGCATATCGTGCTTCAGCAGCACCATTAAAGCCTGCCTGAATTGCAGCTCGGCGGCTGCATGAAGCCCGGGCTTGCTTTCCCGCAGCGGCTCCAGTGAGTAGCGGGCAAAATCCACATGGGCTTCACAGGCCCGGCGGGCAATGAAAATGGCGTGGTTCACCGCCTGGCGGGCAGCGGCAATTTCCGCATTGCTGCACACGCATAGCTCGCCGTTTTTGCGGGCGTGCTGTATATCCTGCATCCAGGTGGAGAGCATGGCGTTGAATATATCATCGCTGCTCATGTTCGCGGTGGAGGAAAGTTGCTCCCCCATAAAGATATTGGCGGCAGGTGCGTTGCAGAGCAGGGTGAACAGACAAATAAGTGGCAGAATCGGTTTCATGGCGTATCTGTTGATATGATACTGCATCTTTTTGCCTGTTCTTTCAAGTAAAAAGTCATAAACAAAAAAAACTCAATGAATTGGCGTTTTGGTGGCAGATTTTGCTTGCGTTCGGTACAGCGGGGTATTAGTATGGGGACGCTGTTTATGAAAGCGGTTCGGTGTACACTCGGATGCCTGTTATCCCTGCCAGTGCTGGGGGGATATATGGTGGGGTGTTTTCTCATGGCTGCGTTGCTGATAGCGCTGACCTGTGAACAGACATACAAAGTGCAGCCTGGGTGTTTCAGTGCGGATACCGATTCCTGTCTGGTTGAGTTGGAAGTGCTTGAGGTGCGCGCAGAGGGTAAGGTACAGGTGCCTGAGCTGGGGGAAATCCCGGAGGCGGCTGTCATCGTGCAGTCTGGTGGCTCGTATTATACTGCGCCTCATGTGTACTGCGGCTGCTGGGAGTTGCGGATTCCCCCGGGAATTGTCGGCCGGCTGGCGGGGATTCTGGGCATGCGTTCCGGCGGGAAGTCATACTGGTACACCGATTCTCCTGCCTGGCCGTATGATATGATACCCGTCAGGCTGCTGGGACGCCAGCGGGGGAACGCGCTTGAAGTGCTGGAGCTGGCGACTTCTTCCGGCGGTTATGCAGAGCACCTGGTATGGGGGGCTGGCTTCAAGTTGCTGGCTGGGGCTGTCTGTGTGGTGGTGGCTGTCTGCATGGCGGGAGTCTGGTGGTTGTTCCGGCCTTATGCCCGCCGCGGCTTCGTGCCCGTGATGCTTTTTTGCCTGTGCTTGATTGTGCTTGCTGCCGGGGTGCTGGTGTGGCAGCGCTGGGCTGTCCACTCTGAACTGGCTGCCGGCTGGGCGGCGCCGCTCGCGGTGGTGGTGGCTTTGCTGGGGGGTATCGGTGTGGTTGTGTGGCTGCTTTCCGGCGCAGGAAAACGCAAATCTATTCAGGATGATGAAGATAAATAAGCAAATGAAGAAAATGGCTCAAATCCTTTCCGTGCTCGCTTTTTTCTGCCTGTCTGCGGTGGATGCTGCGGAGATGTATGGCAAGGTGATTCCGGAGCAGTCGCCTGGTGTGGCCCAGGTGAAATCGGCTGCCAATGCAGAGGGCGCTGTGGTGGAATTGGTGTACCGCGCCGATATTAAGCGCGATGTTCTGGCTCTGCGTCAGCGCGGGGGCGAGCGCCAATACCTGTATCACCGGAATCCGGTGGGGAGGTATCCCGCTGTGCCGGAAATTACGGAAGCTATCCATTGGCTCACGCCCGATTCCTTTGTCTGCGTGGCGGATGGGCGCTTGAACTCGTATTATACGCTGTATCGTCTCCAGGCGATGGATGATGCACCCGGCACGATGCATGTATGGAAAGAGGCGGAGGGGTGCTGCCATTTCCGCGTGGAGTGGAGGGTGCAGGATGGGCAGCTTATCGGCTGCTGGATGGGAAAGCCATACTTGACGATATCCCCGCTTTCCAGATTGGCTGCAGATAATAAATAAAACGGCAATAGCCTGTTTTTATAGTCGGCTATTTAATCCTGGGCTGGCATGGTTGCCCCTTTAGTTATTCATAGGTTCATAAATGGCATCCACCACCCAGCCGATGGGGGTGGCAATGACGGAGAGCGGAATATCCACCACCTCGGCGGTCCAGCTCAGCGGCATGAGACAGCGGTTGTACCAGGTGCGGCGCGGCGGCGGCAGTTCATTGCTGCCGCTCCAGAGGCGCATGAGATGGTAATATGAACCTTGTGTTTGCCGCACCAGCTCCGCGTTCGTCAGGTCGATTTCTGCAAGCGGGCGGATGTGTACATCCGCGAAAACGCTCCGGCCGGACTCTTTGATGCGCCTGCTGACTCGGTAGAATAGCCGCTGATACTGTTCCCCGGTCAGTTCTGCGCCGTAGTATTCCATGGGGTACTGCGCCAGCTCGGCAGGGCTGAAATGGGGATTGGGGTATTCGCCTGCCAGCGTGTTTTTTCTCCAACTGTCCCTGACGATGTGGACCAGGATAGAATAGCGCGCTGGAGTGTAGCAGACGGGGAGTTGCACGATGTAGTTTTCACCCTTTTTCCAGACACAGTGGCGCACACCTGGGGCTTGTTCACCCTGCTGCTCCGGTTCTGTGCACAATCTGGGGCGTTTCTGGCCGATGCTGGCGATGGCTCCGCCGGTGTCGATGATGGTGGCGCGACCTGTGCACACACTGATGCACCCCTCCAGCAACAGGGTGAGGAAAATGCTGACAAGGCAGATGGCGATTCGCTGCGTACGCTTCATAACGGCAGATATGGGATTATGGTGAAATGAGAAACCGTGTTCCCTGCCGGGGCACGTCACACCCTCATTCCATGCTGCTACTTTAACAGGTTAAAACACCCGTGTCCAGAGAAGAATCATGGGCGGCTGCAGCACTTACGCAGCCCCGTCCGCTCCGCAGGAGCGGATTTCGTTTCCCTATGCACCCCTGGAACAGATAAAGGCGCTCATTGGGAAATCTTCTGTATTTTCAGGTGAAAACGCGCTGCGCGCGAGTGAAAAATGAAAACAGGCTTTGCCTGAGTGAAAACCCGCGCTGGGGGCGCGGGTGAGATGATACAGGCGGGCTCGCAGAGCTCGCGGAACTTAATACATTCAAAATTCACTTCACGCTGCCCAGAACCGGGCAGCTCCTCGCACCCCGCGCTGGTCCACATAGCGCGTGCGCAGCAGTGCGCTGTCACGGTGCCCAATCTCCACTTGCAGCTCCGCGTAGCTGCGGAAGTGGCTCAGGTGGTAGCTTGCAAAGGTATGCCGCAGCGCATCCTGCGGCCATTTCCTGCCGCTGCGCCAGCCGGAGGCGCGGCGCAGCTTCCGCCAGTGGAGCAGCCAGTTGCGTGGGCATATCTTTTCATTTTCCGCGCGTTTGTGACTCTTCAGAATCCTCTGCAGCGGCCTGTGAATTGTCACCCGCCGCGCGCCGCCGGTCTTGCTGTGGCGGGGCAGGATGTAAATCGCCCGTTCCCGCAAATCCACCTGTGCCCAGGTCAG
>JAFNWZ010000374.1 GCA_017379255.1 Akkermansia sp.
GCGTGCTAACGCACGCTTGCACCTGCCTAACATCTGTCGCCCACTGCCGTGGGCTATGAATTCCGCTCGCTTCCGCCTTCGCTAAAGCTACGCCGTGACAGGACGCTCGCCGCTAAACAATTTAGCAGCGTATTGTCAATTTGCTGTGCTACAAGAATTTGAAAGCAGTCCTAATGAAACGTTGGGACACATGTGATATAATTGAAGACCGCTCCCGATTTTGATTGCCACACCGGCGCTCTTTATGATAAAACTAGTCGGATGGGTTCTGGCAAAACAGCCACCGAGCCCGGTCTGGCGTGCATTTGCGCGTTGTCACTTTCTTTATCTATTCACACATGAAACGAGTATTATCAAGCCTGATGCTATCCCTCACCGCCTTTGCCGCGGCAGAGGACTATTCATCCTCCGACCATTTGTGGTACTTGAAACCAGCTGTAGTACCCAACCACCCCCTTCCCTGGTCAGCCATGCCGCCCACTACCGGGAATATCCCGGGCAAGCAGAACAAGGACACATGGGAAAGCCAGACGCTGCCGGTTGGCAACGGCCGCATCGGCGGCACCGTGTACGGCGGTGACCGGCTTGATTGCGTGGTGCTCAACGAAGTGAGTCTCTGGACCGGCGGCGAGAACCAGCCGGGCAATGGCAAGGGATATGTATATGGGCCCAAGGCAGATGGAAACACCTTCGGCAATTACCAGCCCTTTGCCAATCTGTATGTGGCACTGAACTACAAAGGAAGTCCCACCCGGTACAGCCGTGCCCTGGACCTTCGCCGGGCCGAAGCCACCGTCACTTTCAACGCCAATGGGGTACGCTACAAGCGGAGCTGCTTTGCCAGCCGTCCGGATGATGTGATGGTCTACACGGTGGAAGCCGACAAGCCCGGTGCCATTTCAACCGACATCACCCTTGCGCCCTACCACGACGTCCACTACACCCATGAGGGCAACACACTCATCATGCGCGGCACCCTGGCCAACGGCGAAGTCTTTGAAGGCCGCCTGCATGTGAGCCACAAGGGAGGTCACATCAACATCACCGCACCGGAAGGGGATGTAGCCGTGAAGTACAGCGGCAGAGGCGATGGTCAGCAACCGTCCATTTCTGCCCACTTGCTGCCCCATGTGGAAGTACAGGGGGCAGATTCGGTCACCATCTATGTTTCCATGGCCACCAACTACAAGATGAGCTACAAGGATAACTGGAAGGGTGAAGACCCGGCCCTGCACAACCAGGCCGTTATCGCCAACGCTCTTACCAAGGGGGTGGAGGCCATCCGCACCGCTCACCGCAACGCCCATGCCGCCTACTATGACCGCATGAGCCTCGACCTGGGCAAAACCCCGGAAATCCTGGCAAGTTCCCCCACCGACCTGCGTCTGGATTCCTACCGCATCCGCTACGACTACGGGGTCAGGACAAGCGACCCGGACCTGGAGGAACTCATCTACAACTACGGGCGCTACGTCCTGATTGCCGGTTCCCAGCCCGGCAACCTGCCAGTTAACCTGCAAGGCATCTGGAATAACAAGGTGCATGCCCCCTGGGCCTGCGATTACCACAACAACATCAACCTCCAGATGTGCTACTGGGGTGCGGAAGTGGCGAACCTGGCCGAATGCCACCAGCCGCTCATCGACTTCATCCGCGCCATGGAAGAGCCCCTCTCCCTCAGCACGAAGAAGCAATTCGGCAACCACGTGCGCGGCTGGACAACCCGCATTTCCCAGAATCCCTGGGGCGCTGGCGGCTGGGTGAAGTGGAACCCGCCCGTCAATGCCTGGTATGCCCTGCACCTCTGGGACCGCTACCTGTATTCCCTGGATAAGGAATACCTGCGCCAGGTGGCCTACCCCATTCTGAAAAACATCTGCCATTTCTGGGAAGACGAACTCAAGGAAATCGGCGCTGCCGGCAAGGGGCTCAAGACCCGCAAGAACGAAAAGTCCCCCGTGCTGGACCTCACCGTTGCCCAGCACCCCGAACTGTCAGAAATCAAGGAGGGTTCACTGGTATGCCCCATGGGCTGGTCTCACGAGTGGGGCCCGCTCGAAGACGGCTGCGCCCATGACCAGCAGCTCATCTGGGAACTCTTTGACAACACCGCCCGCGCGGCGGCCATCCTCGGCGTAGATGCAGAGTGGGCTGCCGGGCTCACCGCCAAGCGCGACCGCCTGGTCGGCAACCGCATCGGCCGCGACGGTTATCTCCAGGAATGGATTGTAGACCGCCCGAACATGGTGACAGGCCAGCGCCACACCTCGCACCTCATCGGAGTCTTCCCCGGCACTTCCATTTCCATGGAACGCACACCGGACTTTGCCAAGGCGGCCATGAAGAGCCTGGAGCTGCGCGGCCTGACCAAGGACAACCGCCGCAGCTGGACCTGGCCGTGGCGCACCGCGCTGTGGGCCCGTTTCCACAATGAGGACAAGGCATACAGCATGGTCCAGCACTATATCCGCTACAATGTGCTCGACAACCTCTTCGGCAACCACCCGCCCATGCAGATGGACGGCACCTTCGGCATGACCGGCGGCATGAGCGAAATGCTCATCCAGAGCCACGCCGGCGTCATCGACCTGCTGCCGGCCGTGCCAGTGGCATGGAAGGATGGCTGCGTGCGCGGCATTCGTGCCCGCGGCAATATCACCGTGGACATGAGCTGGAAGAACGGACAGGTAACCAGCTACAAACTCACCACCACCACGCCGGAGCCGGCACCCGTCACCGTGAAGGTCAATGGCCAGCGCAAGCAGGTAACGCCCGAGTTTGTCAGATAAGACCTCACCCATTTCCCCAACCCATCAGGCATGCGGCCCCGGACTCTGCATGCCTGATTTTTATTTTGTATTTGACTCGCGCGCGTGGGTGTGGCAAGATAACGGCACTATGTTAAAAGGAATTTCCCCTGTTGTATCCCCTGCACTGCTCAAGATTCTGGCTGAAATGGGTCATGGCGACGAAATCGTGATTTCCGACGCCCATTTCCCGGCCCACACGTTCTGCAGCACCGTGGTCCGCGCCGATGGTCTGGGGGCAGATACCCTGCTCAAAGGCATCATTCCCCTGTTCGAGCTGGACAGCTACGCCACTCCGGTCATCATGATGGAAGCCGTGCCGGGTGACACCCTCGACCCCGCCGTGGAAGCCAAGTACCGCACCGCCATGGGCTACGAAGGCACCATCGAACGCGTAGAGCGCTACGCTTTCTATGAGCGCGCCAAGCAGGCCTACGCCTGTGTCATCTCCGGCGAAACCGCCAAGTATGGCAACATCATCCTCAAGAAGGGTGTGACCCCCATCTGCGACTGATACAATGTACCGCATCTGCAAAAGCATCGAGCTGGAAAGCGGGCACCTGCTCTCCAAACACCCCGGCAACTGCCAGTTCCCGCACGGGCACACCCGCAGCGTAGAGCTGGTCTTTGCCGCCGAAACGCTCGATGAGCACGAAATGGTCATGGATTTCAAGGCCATCAAGGAGATGATGGGCGCTTTCCTGGAACAGTTTGACCACGCGCTGTGCATGAACACAGCCGACCCGAACTACGAAAAGTTCCGCGCCATCTACGGCGACCGCATCATCCCCTTTGAGCAGCACGACCCCACCAGCGAGGCCATGGCCCGCGTGGTGTACGAGCACGCCGCTGCTGCACTGAAACGAGCCCAGGCGGGCAACTGCACCTTCCCGGTGCGGGATTGTGTGCGTCTGGAGCGTGTGCGCGTCTGGGAAACCAGCAGCAGCTGGGCTGAATACGAGGCATAATGCAAATTTCAGATTGCAGAATGCAGAATAAAAAGCAAGGTCGCGGCTTCCGCCGCTCCTGGTAAGAAAAAAAGCTCTGAGAAAGTTCTCAGAGCTTTTTTACATATTCCCCTCGCCTTTGGCGAGGCCGACATCTCGATTTGCGCGGATTCCCTAATTATGCCAACGCGCAACTTAATCACTAATCACTAATTAGATTCCCAATTCTTCCTGGATGATTTCACGAATCTGCGCGTGCACCTCATCCACCGTGCCGTCTGCCTCCACCCGGTGCAGCCAGGGCATTTCCATGGCAGAATAGATTGCGGCGCAGTCGGAGAGGAATTTCTCATTCTCGAACGCATCCTTGCCATTCCCGCGGGCGTGCATACGCTCCTGCGAGAGTTCAATCGGGATATCCAGCCACAGCGCCACATCCGGCACAGTGGCAAACGCCTCATTCCATTCGCGGATTTCCTCCACATTGGCACCGCTGGCGCCCTGGTAGGCCATCATGGAAAGGTAGTAGCGGTCCAGCAGCACCCACTTGCCAGCCTGCAGCGAGGGTTCAATCACCTCGCGCACATGCTCCCGGCGGTCCTGCAGCAGGCAGGCAATCTCCTCATCAATCGAAAGGCGGTCACCCGCCATGGCAGCCTCGCGCACACGCATGCCCCAGGGGCCGCGGGTCGGCTCAAAACCAGTCACTACTTCAATGCCACGGGAGCGCAGATAACGGGCCAGCAATTCCACCTGCGTTGACTTGCCCGTGCCGTCAATGCCTTCAAATACAACCAATGAACCTCTTAGGTGAGGAGAATCAGATTCCATAGCGGGGTTGACCATAGCACACCCCCCACACCGCTGCAAGCCTAAAGTGTTGAAAAAACAAAGAAATACCGACTTTGCGACAGCAGCCGTTCTTTTACCTTGCCAAATCCACCGCAAAACCGCATAATGCTTGCGTGTCTAACATCTGTGCTATCATCGTTCACAAACCGCAGCAGGAAAATCTGCAGACCTGCCTGAACCGCCTCCAGCAGCAGACCCGGCAACCGGAAAGTATCCTCGTGGTCTCTCCGGAGCAGGAGCTCCCCCTCCCGGAGTCCATTCACCAGCTGCAGGTAGATGGCGTGCATGGCAGCATGGGCGCTGCCGCCAAGGGGCTCGAGTACGCATTCCTGACCCTGCAGGCAGATGCCGCCTGGGTGCTGGCAGACCGCACCCTGCCCCGCCCGGCTGCACTGGAGCAACTACTGGCAGCAAAGACAGATGCCAGAACCATCTGCCTCGGAATGATGATTGACCCGGCGCAGGGAGACGAACTCAGCCACCCCATCAGCATTCCCGGCAAGCGTCCCGGGGTGTGGGTTCCCATCACCCGCAAGGCAGACCTGCCAGCCGGCCCCGCCATCCCCTGCCGCAACGGCTCCTACGGCGCCCTTATCTCCCGCGAGGCATGGGAGACAGTAGGCACCCCGGCAGAACTGCTGCACACCCAGGGCGGAGCCACATATTCCTGGGAAATCCAGCAGGCTGGCTACCAGCTCGCCACCATACCCGGAGCAGAAATCGAGCACCCCACGGCTCCCAGACCGCTCATTCACTACCGCCTGGCCAGCCGGTCCTACTTCTACGAACCGGGAATTCCCATCGAACGACAATACTACAAAATGCGCAACTGGGCATGGTTGCACCGTCTGCAAGCCCCCCGCAACTATCCGGGGCGTCTCGCGCTCTGCGGCGTCTACATCCTTTTCTCCCTCAACGCCATGCTGCAAAGCAACGAACTGGGAATCAAACGGGTGTACAACCTCTTCCGCGCGCTGCACAACGGCTTTTATGGCAAATTACGCCCCTATTAAATGCGAATTTTCAAAATTTGTCTTTACAAATGGGCAAATACCGCTATAATCTGCGTCCCGACGCTTAAGTTTCTATAGAACAAACACAAACATATCACCAAATAAACCTTTTAAGTGATAGCGTATTATGTTATTGATTGTATGTTTAGTAATTTGGGGCGTTGGCGACTTGTTCAACGGCTTGACGGGTAGAAGATAAGGTTTCGCCCTGGTGTTAAGTA
>JAFNWZ010000375.1 GCA_017379255.1 Akkermansia sp.
CGAGCGCTGATTCGTGTCGCAGAAAGCCGCGTGGCTGTTCTTGATGCAGCCACTGTATCAAAGGAACATGCGTCGCGTTGTGCCAGGGCTTTGCCCGTTTCGCCAGCCACGCTGGGGCGCGTGGGCGTCATGGCGGGTGCTGCCGCTTCGGTACTCGGGGTGATTTCCGGATGGCGGAAGCGCAGGAACATGGCCGCCAGACAGGCTGAAAAGTCTTCGGCTTCTCCTGTTTCGCTTGTGGTGCAGATGCTGGTGCCTTTCCTTATGCCTGTGCTTCAGCGTTCGCTGCAGAAAGTTGTTGATAATCAGAATAAGTCCTCTTTCGGACAGAAGATGGGTTTTTAATTTGTTTTTGTTATGAAAAAAGTTTTTGTTTCGGGGGCTTTCAATGTCCTTCACGCTGGCCATATACAATTTTTTGAGGATGCCAGGGCATTGGGGGATTATCTCATCGTTTCTTATCCTCCGGCTGATTTGCTCTGGAGGCTTTATGATAAGAAGTCAGTTCTGGATGATGCCGATAAACGGGCCGTTATCAGTTCGTTGCAGATGGTGGATGAGGTGGTGGAATCGACAGATAATGATGTGGCCTTGTCTTTCCGCTCTGCCTTGCTGGAGTCTGCTCCCCAGGTGTTGGCCGTGACTACGGATGACCAGTACATCGAACAGAAGCGCCAGTTCTGCAAGGAGCAGGGAATAGAGTTTGTTGTATTGGAAAAGGTTCAACCCGCAGACGGACAGGTAACCAGTTCGCAGGTCTTGTCCCGCGTCAAGGCTCCTCTGCATGCTCCGTTGCGCGTGGATTTTGCTGGCGGATGGCTGGATGTCCCGGAAAATGCCATTCCAGGAGAATATATCGTCAACTGTTCCATTTCGCCGACCGTTTCGCTCAAGGAATGGCTGTATCGCCAGGGCGCCGGGCTTGGTGGCAGTGGCGGATGGAGCGTGCTGAACGGCTGGGATCCGGTGGCATCTGAGCTTGGCCTCGGGGTCGGCTGGCAGGACCCTGCCGTTATTGCTGAAACGGGTGCGTGTGTCTGGAAATCCGGTGACAAGCCAGTGCTTGATTTCAAGAATACGGGAGAGTTCCTCCGGGGGCGCATGGCCGTGTACGATACCCGGGTCAAGCACTATACGCCTGGTTTTGTCGGGTATGTGCGGCCATACGACCGTGTTGCCCGTGCTGCGCGCATAGCTCGTCTCGGGGTATTGCAGCAGGATGTCGATGTTCTTGCCGTGGCGGTGCAGCAGAGTTACCAGCTCCAGCTTGAGGAGGGGATGCTTCCTCTGCCTGACATTGGTAATCAGCTTGCTCATAAGTACTGCGGTGGTGGTCATGGCGGGTATGCCCTGTATCTCTACTCAACCAAGGAGCAGAGAGATGCTGCTGTGGATGCGTGCGAGGACATGTATCCCGTCGAACCCTATTGCCGCACCTTTGGCAAGGACGAACAGGTGGCATGGGAACCCCGTTTCCTGGAACGCTTGCGTAAGCGTGGTGTGATTAAGTAATTTTACCTTTCCTTTCTTTCTTATGGCAAAAGTATTTGTTTCTGGCTGTTTTGATGTATTGCACAGTGGGCATATTGCCTTCCTGGAAGAGGCTGCGACCTATGGTGACGTGTATGTATCCATTGGTTCAGACGCTACGGTGATGGCGCTGAAGAATCGCAAGACGATGTATACTGAGGATGAGCGCAAGTATATGCTTGAGGCGATTCGTTTTGTGAAGAAGGTATACATCGGCCCCGATACTGGAAAGATTCTGGATTTTGCTCCGCTTCTGGATGAGGTGAAGCCCGATATCTTCTTTGTGAATGCAGATGGAACGAGCGATGAAAAGAAAGCCTTTGTGGAGAGCAAGGGAATCCGGTACGTCACGAGTTCCCGTATTCCCCATGGGAACCTACCAGAGCGTTCTACTACAAGTATCAGACAAACGTTATCTAAGTAATGGCTTCCAGTATTACATATAACGTGGGAGAGAAGGGGGTCCGCCCTTGGGGGGAGTGGCAGGTGCTGGATATGCAGCCGCATGTTGTGGTGAAGAAGCTCCTCCTGTGTCCGGGGGGACGAATCTCTCTGCAGCGCCACCAGCACCGCACCGAGCGCTGGATTGTGACTGCCGGTGTGGCAACCGTTATGTGTGATAACAATCTGATGCATTTGAACGTGGGGGAATCCATCATGATTCCCAGCGGGAGTGTTCACCGCCTGAGCAATAACGGAACTGCGCCGCTGGCGTTGATTGAGGTGCAGATTGGAAATTATCTTTCAGAAGAGGATATAGAACGATTCTCTGATGACTATGGACGCATACATTAACGGATATCAGACAGTATGAATCAGAAACTTCACTCAGCCTGGGATAAGGTGGATGGCATATTGGTAATCAATCTGGATAGCAGCAAGGACCGGATGGATAAGTTCCTCCAGGATAACGGAGACCGTTTACCCTTGGAAAAGGTTCACCGGCTTTCCGCTGTTCTGGGTAGAAGCCTGCCGAGTTATGGTAAGTCTCCGTGGTTTACGGAACGAACCGGAGAGCGCGCATCTTACTGGGGCGGTGCAGGCGGCTGTGCCTTGTCTCATGCAAAAGCCATAGCCACAGCAAAAGAGAAAGGCTGGCGCAATGTGTTGATTATGGAGGATGATGTCGTGACCGGCATGCATCCGGATGCTTTGGCCATGCTGGAATATGCACTTGAGCACCTGAATGGTAAGTATATGCTTTATCTGGGGTACAGCCGGCCTACTCCTTATGGCAGAAGCGTGCAGAGCAGTGGAGAACATGCGCTCTGGAAGGTAGAAGGCGTTTTGTCGACCTTTGCCTACCTCGTTCCTGAAAGCATGTATGACAGCCTGCTTGCAGTAATGCCGCGCGAAGAAACAATCTGGGAGTGGATGTCGGTACACCGCGCTATTGATACGTTCTACAAAGACACCGTGGCAACCATGCCTGGTGTGAGCATCTATGCTATTCAGCCTGATTTGGTCGAACATTTTGACGGGGTGTCTGATGTAAGTGGGACGGCGGTTACCTATACGGATATGTATGATAAGACGCTGACTCCTCATTCCTACACCAGTATGGCGGGCGTTCTGCATCTCCTTTCCTCCCCCTTCCGCCGGCTGAAGGTAAAGCTGAACGCGGTTCGTACTCATCGGCGAGCGATGAATGGTGGCTTGCCCGGTTTCCGTAAACGACGCAAAAAATAAAGAAAACTTACATTTTTTACCTTGGTGGCGTTGATTAAGCTTGAAAAATTCGCCTGAACGCGCCATATTAGGGGCTCACTTAACACGATATGTCTGAACCTAAAGAACGCAAGACCCTGGAAGAACGCAACCAGGCAAGCGACCTTGAGCGCCTGCGCCACTCCTGCGCGCATGTGCTGGCCGCTGCCATTTGCCGCATCTGGCCCCAGGCCCAGCTGGCCGCAGGTCCCGCCATTGAAAATGGCTTCTACTATGACATCGAACTTGACCACAACATCTCCACCGCCGAATTCGAGCAGATTGAGGCAGAGATGAAGAAAATCGTCAAGGAGAACCAGACATTCGAACGAACTACCGTCACCCGCGATGAGGCCATGGCTCTGGCCCAGAGCGGCGAACTCGGTGCTGGTGGACCTCGCGATGTTGCTTCCAAGTTCAAGGTAGACCTCCTTAACCGCATCCCCGAAGGCGAGGAAATTTCCATTTTCCGCAACGGTGAGTTCACCGACCTTTGCGCCGGACCTCACGTAGGCCGCACGGGTAACTGCAAGGCCTTCAAGATTATGAGCGTGGCCTCTGCCTACTACATGGGCGATGCCAATGGCCCCCGCCTGCAGCGTATTTATGGTACATGCTTCCCGAACCGCACCCAGCTGGATGAGCACCTTGCCCGCCTGGAGGAAGCTAAGAAGCGTGACCACCGCCGCCTTGGCCGCGAAATGGGCCTCTTTACCATTGATGAGATGGTCGGGCAGGGCCTTGTGCTCTGGAAGCCCAAGGGAGCCATTATCCGTCGTGAACTTCAGGATTTCATCACTGAGGAGCTTGACCGC
>JAFNWZ010000376.1 GCA_017379255.1 Akkermansia sp.
CCAGCGTCACAGGCTGCAGCGTGCATTTCTGCAGCAGCATCCAACGTATACCGTGGGCTGTTTCGCGGGTGATGCGGTTCATGGCTCAGGATGGGGAAGAATGCCCAACGGCAGAATGAGCAGGAAGAGAATGGCCATGCCTCCGGCCAGCAGCCAGGTGGCATCCGGGTTAATGAAGATAACTGGTTTCAGGAAGCGGCGCGCGCTGTAGAGAAATCCGTACAGAATGCCGCCTTTCAGGATGATAATCAGGCTGGACACCACGGAAATGGCGTAGGTCTGGCGCAGGTAGTGCTGGTGGTAGATGACGGTGGTGAGGATATTGCTGAGGCAGTTTTCCTGCAGGCAGAATCCGGCTACATCGTAGAGCCCGTCGTAGCTGAACCACCCGCCCAGAATCACGGGCAGCAGCGCATAGGCCACCAGTCGGCTGCGCTGTGCCAGAATCAGCATGAAGAAGAGGAACACTGACCCTTGCAGATAGATGCCGGCGGATTTCACCACGTGGTCCAGGCTCCAGAGGCTGAGCGCAGCGGCCAGAGCCCCCAGCATGATGATGGTGGTGAGTTGTTCCCGGGTGGTGTGGTATCCGGTGGAGGTCATACGGGCAGGGGAATTATGGCAGGTCGCTGGGGGAAATGGTGCTTGTATAAATCAGACTGGCGCTGGTGCCCAGATGCTCACGGATGAATTGGCGGCAGTCGAGCTCCTCTGTGCCGTATACCATGATGCACACTTTCTGATGGTGCAGCTGGCGCATGGTATCCAGGTGCTCCAGAAAGAGCACGGCAGATATGGTGATGATGGGGTACTGGTGCTCGATTGCCTGTTGCAGGGCGATGCTGTGTGAGATGCAGAATGCCGGGTACCAGATGCCTGCTTTCAGCGCCCGCACATAATCCTGCGGTGAGAATACTTCCACTATCATCCGCTGCGGCAGTGGAATTTCCTGCAGCAGGAGCTCAAAATCGGAAACCTTGTCTGTCACGAGAACCATTTCCGGGTGCTGCAGCATCAGCTCATGAATCATCCTGCCGCTCAGCGGGGTCTGATTCCCGTTTATCTTCAATTGAAGCGCCGCGTCCAGAGTTCCGGGGGTTCCACGGCTTCCGGTAAACTGGCAGAACATGTCCCAGTCGTGCGCTGCCAGCAGGTGCCTGTCTGCGGTTACGAGTAAATCGAACTCAACGAAGGAAAATCCCCGGGCCTGGGAATCGGCAAATGCTTCTGCGGAATTTGTGTAGAGATAGGGACCCACGCCGCCGCCGTGGGCAATGAGGTTTCCGCTGCTTGCCTGGTGGAACCGCCGGATGTCGTCTCCCCGGTTCTCCAGTGCAGCGGCCAGCCCGGCTTTGTAGCGCTGCTTGCTGCGGCTCAGGGCGTCCCATGCGCTATAGGTGCCTGCCGCCGCCAGGAGGCAAAGAATCAGGAGCGGAATCAGCCGCTTCCCCGGTTGTTTTGTGGCGCGGAACACGGTTTAAGTGAACAGGGAATAGTGAATAATGAATAGTGGGGAACTCATTTTTTCACTTGCAGGTAGATAATCTGGCGGTGGTAGCGTGGGTCGGGGGAGTCAGAGGTGAGCACCAGGCGGTTCAGGGCGGGGGTTGCCGTGCTGCGCGGGGTGATGGTGACGGTGTATTCGCTGCCGCGCTTCACTACTTTGGGGGAGTAGTCAAAGGCATCCCCGCTTAGGGACGCATCGGCAATGTGGGTGATGGGGCTGCCCTTGGGCAGGGTGATGCGCAGCACCTGTGGCACGGGGGCGGAGTTGCGCTTCCACACCAGGCTGCGGGCAGAGAGCTGCATGGCCTGGGGCACGCGGAACTGCATGCGCAGTGTCACTTCATTCCCGTCGGATGTTTCGGCACTGATGGTTTTCTCTACATCGCGGTCAAAAGTGCGGGTATCCACCACGGCGGTGAGTCTGCTGCCGCTGACATGCACCTTGGTGCAGTCGCAGTGAGGTTCTGCTTCCTCAATCTGTTCCCCGCTGGTTTCAAAGACGACAGTGGCGCTCTGCTGCCCGAACTGCAGCGGCACTATTTTTGTGGTGCTCTTGAACGCGGCCAGGCCAGGCAGGGTGAGAATTAATGCAAAAACGATTTTTTTCATGCTTGCTTGGAGATTACTAAAGTTCGACTAAAGTTCGACTAAAGTTCGACTAAAGTTCGACTAAAGTTTTGACCTTTTATCATTGCCTTTTGCTGTAAGTTTCCAGACTTTCCCGCTTCCCCATACGATGCATTCATCCCTCCGCAGTTCTGCGAGTAGGTTAGAAATTTTGCGTTTCTTTTGTATCTGTGTGTAGGAATCAGGCAATTTGCTGGTCAGTAATTGTTCCAATTGAGAAAGCGATGCGTGCTCCCACTCGTATATATAACTCAGAATGAGTTTTTTGTAGTAGCTGTTATCAAACGCTTTATTCCTGATATATTGCTCCTTAAATTCATTTGTCTCGAGCATTTCTACAGTGCGATGTGAGAGGAATGGGGCTGTTTTGCGCCCTTCCACCAGTTCCCTCTTCTTAACGTCTTTCCATTCTTCGTCACTTAGTGGACGTTGCTTCTGCACTTTGTCCAGGGCCAGCACGGTGTGAAGCGGAAGCTCTGTATCCTGCTGGAGCATGCGCGCGAAATCCTCGCTGATGATGCATCCGTGCAAGGTGGCGCGTACTTTTCCTTCCGAAAAATCATAATCAGGCATGGGAAAGAGCCTTTTGCGTTGGAAGGTATATACCTTACGGATGCCGCCGCCCTGGGTTTCTATCATGTTCAGGTTGCGCATGGCTTCTACCAGGAATGGGTTTCGGTAGGATTCTTCCGGGGCATTGGCTTCGATGACCCGCTCGATGGAAAGTGGGATGAATGTGCCGTAATTAGAGAAAATGAGGTGGTGGTCTTCAAACTCCACTACGTTAATCCGTGCCCGTTTGGTATAGTCCTGGTGAGCGATGCAGTTATACAGAAGCTCGCGGATACAGAATGGCTCGTAGCGCAGCAGTTCTTCCGGGAAAAGACTTTGCTCATTGAGCAGGTAGCGGAACTTAAGGTTGCGGATTTTTCGGTAAACTTCTTCAGTAGAGAGGATGAAGGGGATTCCAAAAATCTCGTAATCCTTGTCCTCGTTACTAACCGTTTTAAGATTCCAGCGAATCTTTGCCACTGCGGGTGAGAGCAGGTGCTCTGCTTCGTCTTTGCCAAGTAGAATCAACGCGGTACGGGTAATTTTGCCTCGTCTGGTCAGCTTGGCTTTATTAAGGAATGTGGCGTCATCCCATGTGGTCATTTCCTCAGCATATTTAGGATTACGCTTGAGAAATTCCGTTTTTGCCACTTTAATGGCCAGTGGGTCAAGGTCATCTATCGATGCGTCTTCAATAATTCCGGCAGACCAGTCATCTTCCGTCTGGCGGCGGATTTCCTCAATCTTATCGATGGAGAGAGCGCAGGTGCTTTCTCCGTTGCGTCCGAAATAGTGTCCATTCCAGGCGATAGGTATTCCTTTTGGTGCAGCCGGTATCTGGAACATGAGAATGCGTTTGCCTTCCCGTTCCGTTTCGTAAATTTCACGGAGAGTCAGCCCTGCGGTCATGGAACCAGCGATGTCCTGTTTCAATTTTGCTGGTATCTGGTATTCTGTGCCTACTGCTTTACGTGGTAACTTGTCGGAAACGCCATAGATAAGCCATGCGCAATCCTTTCTGCGCAGGTTCGCTTCATTGCTGAGTGCAGAGATGTACTTGCGCAGGTCGTCTGTCTGCAGCCCTTTTTTTGCTTCCTTGAATTCCAGAACTTCATCTTCCCGCTTGTTCAGGAAAGTGTTGAGAAGTTGGTTGATATGGTTGTCTGCGAGCATGTCATGCTTTCTTTTCCTCCTCGGTCTTCATGATGAAGCTGGAGATGATGAAGAGCCCGGCGGCAATGCAGACGCAGGAATCGGCTACGTTGAAGGACGGCCAGTGGTAGCCGTAGGGGAACATCCCGGTCTTAATCCAGGGGAAGGAGAAATCCAGGAAGTCCACCACATACCCGCTCATCAGGTTGGTGAAGAATCCTTTCTCCTCTGCGCCGGGAATGAAGAAGCCCTGCAGGAGGCGGTCGGTCATGTTGCCGATGATGCCGGTGGTGATGAGCGCCCAGGCCACGCGCAGCGCGCGGGTGGAGAAAAAGCCCTTGCGGAACAGTCGGTAGAACCAGATGAGCGCGACGACCTGCACACAGAGGAACACAAAGGGAGCCCAGACCGTGCCGTGCCCCGTGCCGAAGGCTACGCCGGTGTTGTGCACGCGCACCAGGCAGAAGTTCATGAATTCACTGCCCTGAATCACGGGAATAATCTTGCTGCTGAAGCTGTGTTCCCAGTTGTAGGGGAAGTTCAGCACGATGGCCCATTTGGTCAGTTGGTCGAGAGCGTAGAGGCCGATGATGAGGAGGATGAGCCAGAGGGATACGCGGCGGGACATAAGGAGTTTTTGAGGATGAGGACAGGCGCGCTCCATGGGTGGGAGTGCGCCTGTCCGTTGGTGTGAATAAGGTCAGTATCAGGCCATGACGGCGGCGCAGCGTTCGCAGAGACCGTCCTCATTGGCGGCGGGTTCGTAGCGGCGGCAGCGGGGGCACATGGCGTGCGGGGTCATGGCCGCGGTGGCGGCCAGCCCGGCACCGGTGCTTACCTCCAGGTCGGCCAGGATGAAGAATTCCTTGGCGAACTGCTTGTTCTGCAGCAGGGCGAGCACGGCGGCGTCCTCCGTGGCGGGCACGGTGAGGGCAACGGCGGCTTCGTTGTTCTTCTTGAAGACCTTGGCCTGAATCTGGGCTTCGATGGCCACCTGGATGGTGCTCTTAATCTGCAGCAGGCGGTCAAAGGTGGCGGTGAGGCCGGCATCAAAGGCGGGGTCAGCGGTGGGGAAGTCCTGCTCGTGCACAGAACCTTCGTTGCCGGCGTGCTCCCATGCCTCGTCGCAGGTGTAGGCCAGTACCGGGGCAAGCAACTTCACCAGCACATCGAACACGCGGGCAATGGCAAACTGCTTGCTGATGCGGTGCGGGGAGTCCGCGGCATCGCAGTACAGGCTGTCTTTTGTCATGTCGATGTAGAGGGCTGAGAGGTCGTTTGTGCAGAACTGGTTGATAGCCATGAACACCTTGCGGAACTCGTAGCCTTCGTAGGCGGCGCGCACCTCGCGGATGAGCGTGTTGGTACGCTCCAGAATCCAGGCATCCGTGGGGTCGAGCTGGGCGGGCTTTTCGCCCTTGTAGCCCTTCAGGTTGGCCAGCAGGATGCGCAGAGTGTTGCGCAGGCGGCGGTAGGGATCGGTAATCTGCTTGAACAGGTCCTCACCGAAGGGAACTTCGTTCTGCCAGTCCACGCTGCTCACCCACAGGCGCACGATGTCTGCGCCGTACTTCTCGTAGAAATACTTGGCGTTGGTGGGCTTGGTGTAGGTGCCCTGGGCGCTCTTGGAAAGCTTGGAGCGGTCCTGGTTCACCACGAATGCGTGCGTGAGCACCTTCTTGTAGGGGGCGGCGTTGCGCCAGGCGCAGGAAAGCATGAGCGAGCTCTGGAACCAGCCGCGGTGCTGGTCGGTGGCTTCGAGGTACACATCGCAGGGGGCGCAGAGTTCCGGGTGGCGCTCCAGCACGGCCACGTGGGAGCAGCCGGAGTCAATCCACACGTCGAGGGTGTCCTTGCCCTTCTTGAGGTTGGTGGGCAGGCCCAGCTTCTCGCAAAGCTGCTCGCTGGTCAGCTCGAACCAGATGTTGGTGCCGTGCTCGGCCACCAGGTCGGCCACCTTGTTCACGATGTCGGCGCTCAGCACGGGCTGGTCGTTTTCATCAAAGAACACGGGCAGCGGCACACCCCAGGTGCGCTGGCGGGAGATACACCAGTCCGGGCGGGCTTCCACAGTGCTGTAAATGCGGTTGCGGCCCCAGGCGGGCATCCATTCGGTTTTGTCAATCTGTTCCAGCGCCACGGGGCGCAGCTTCTCCATGCTGATGAAGAACTGCTTGACGGCGCGGAAGATGATGGGGGTCTTGGAACGCCAGCAGTGCGGGTACTGGTGGGTGAATTCCTCGCGGCCCAGCAGGCGGTTGCCTTCTACCAGCAGGGTGATGATGTCCTCGTTGCTCTGGAAGACGTGCTTGCCCACCAGGTGGGGCAGGCCGCATTCGGCGGTGTAGTTGCCGTCATCGTCCACCGGGGAAAGCACGGGCAGCCCGTAGGCCATGCCGGCAATGTAGTCGTCCATGCCGTGGCCGGGGGCAATGTGCACCGCGCCTGTACCGGCATCGGTGGTTACATAGTCGGCGTTGATGATGAGGGATTCGCGGTCAAGGAAGGGGTGGCGGGCGCTGCGCTTCTCCAGCTCGCTGCCCTTGAAAGTGGCGAGTTCTTCCACCAGCGTCCAGCCGGTCTTGGCGCTGACGGTTTCGATGAGCTCGCGAACGATGATGAACTTACGCTCGGCGCCGTCCTTGGCGTAGCGGCCGATGACGTAGGTGAAATCCGGGTTCAGGGCGATGGCCAGGTTGCTGGGCAGGGTCCAGGGGGTGGTGGTCCAGATGACCATTTCTGCGCCCTCGATGCCGCAGACCTCGCCGTCCATCTCGAAGCCCACATAGATGGCGGTGGAGGTGTCTTCCATGTACTCCACCTCGGCTTCGGCCAGGGCGGTGTGGTGGGCGTAGCTCCACTGCACCGGCTTCATGGACTGGTAGACAGAACCGCTTTCCACCAGCTTGGCGAATACGCGCAGGATATCGGCTTCGTACTTGGGCTCCATGGTGATGTACGGGTTGAACCAGTCACCAAACACGCCCAGGCGGCGGAAGGAAACGCGCTGCAGGTCGATGTAGCCCAGGGCGAATTCTGTGCAGCGGCGGCGGATTTCAGCGGGCTCGAGTCCCTGGAATTCCTTGACCACCTTGGCTTCGATAGGCAGGCCGTGGCAGTCCCAGCCGGGAACAAAGGGAGCATAGTAGCCCGCCATGGTCTTGCTCTTCACGATGAGGTCTTTGAGTACCTTGTTCAGCGCGGTGCCCATGTGCACATCGCCATTGGCAAAGGGAGGACCGTCGTGCAGCACGAAACGGGGGGCATTCTGCGCCTTGCGGCGCGTTATAATTCGCTCATAAAGCTTTTCATTCTCCCATTTTTCCAGACGCGCCGGCTCCTTGGTCGTGAGGTCACCACGCATGGGGAACGTGGTATCCGGCAGGAAGATGGTGTCTTTGTAGCTTTTGGCGTTTGTGGTCATACGCGCGATAATATACGGCTTTGTGCGTAAAAAGTCAACCCAATATCTACCTTGCAGTCTACTACTGACTGTTTTGCTGGTTGAAATATGGGCTTTATTGGGGGAGACTCGCGGATAAAGCGGAAAATTCTTACATTGATTATTATTCTTCCGGGTCTGAATCAGTCCCCCCCGGATTCAACTTTCTGCCACTTTGGTATCCGTTTTATTTGGGCTTTCTTTTTTGCTTTTGTTGTTTTCTTGCTGGGCTTTTCTGATTCATTCGCGGCAGCGGATTCTTCTTGTTGTGGTGTCACCTGGGCTACTAGCTCTTTGTATGATTGAAGGATGGCCTCGACTATCCACTGGTTGTCATCGAATCTGCCTTCAGCGATAATCTTTGGTTTTCTCTCTGAGGAGGTAGTCATTTCTATTGCCTGGTCGTCGTAGTCAAAAGAAGCCAAGGGTATTCCGTTTGCGTCTACGGCGTACAAGGTGCGATATGTTGATATATATATTGAGCGTGACTCTTTGTGAAACTCGGACCTCACTTTTTTGCTGTCGCAATTAAGAATCGGGCTTTTTAACGCACACCTCTTCACGGCTTTATAGACATCGAAGCCGTAATATGAATTTCTGGCCTGATTCCTTGATTCTTTTCTGCTTTCGTCTACATCCAGAAGTACGACAATGTCTGCGCCTTTGTGGAAAATGATGCGTTGAGCTTCAGTCAGAAAATCTATGTGTTCCTTAAAGGTTGATATATTGTATCCATAATAGCTCAGGTTATATATGTAGAAAACTTTTGCATTTTGATCGTATTTGGCTGTGTTCAGCACAATTTCGCGATTGCGCCTGTTGGCCTCGATGAAACTGCTGATAGAGCCCGAGTTCGTTTTTGCCGGGGCGGCGGACGCGCTTTCCACGTACAGGAGAGCAAGAATCATCAGTAGTATGTATTGAAGTTTTTTCATAGCATTGGAAGAGAGAACCTGTTCAACGGATATCAGCATCAGTATATGTTTTGAAACATAGTCAGTCAAGAATAAACAATGATTATGGTTGCATGTAGGTGGGATGCGGTTTTGGTCAGTTGGTTTTGATTTTATCTTGTGGGATATGCGGCGGCTGAATAACAAAAAGGCAATACCCCGATGTGTGGGAGTATTGCCTTGGTGAAGATGTCTGGGAAACGTTAATTCTCGTCAGCCTGTTCCTGTTCCAGGTCGCGCACGCGGCGTACCTTGGCGCCCAGCATCATGAGCTTTTCGTCCAGCATCTCGTAGCCACGGTCGATGTGGTAGAGCCGGTGAATCTCCGTTGTGCCTTCGGCAGCCAGGGCGGCAAGCACCAGGGCGGCACTGGCGCGCAGGTCGCTGGCCATGACCGGGGCACCGGAGAGACCGCTCACGCCGGTGATGATGGCTGTGCCGCTGTCTACCTTGATGTTGGCGCCCATGCGCTTGAGCTCGGAGCAGTGCATGAAGCGCTGCGGGAAGATGGTGTCCTTCACAACGCTGATACCGGGGGTGAGGGCAAAGAGGGCCGTCATCTGCGCCTGCATGTCGGTGGGGTATTCCGGGTAGGGGTTGGTGAGAATTTTGCCGCTGCGGGGATTTTCACCGGGGGCAACGAAGACGGAGGTGCCGTCCTCGTTGTACTCGACGCGGTGCCCGCATTCGATGAGCAGGTCGGAAATGGCCTTCATGTGCGGGCGGTACACGCGGTTAATCATGAGGCCATCGCTCACCATGGCGGCGGCCACCATGAAGGTGCCGGCCTCGATACGGTCGGGAATCACGGTGTGGTCGCAGCCGTGCAGCTTCTCCACGCCGTGGATGGTGATGGTGCGGGAGCCGGCGCCTTCGATGCGGGCGCCCATCTTGTTGAGGAAGTTGGCCAGGTCTACCACCTCGGGTTCACGGGCGGCAGATTCGATGACGGTGGTGCCCTTGGCCAGCACGGCCGCCATCATGATGTTGTCAGTACCCAGCACGGTGGGACCACTGTCGCCGCGCATGTCAATCGTGGTGCCGGTGAGGCCGTTCGGGGCATCGATGACGAGGTTGCCGCCTTTCACCTGCACGCGGGCGCCCAGCGCCTTGATGCCGCGGATGTGCAGATCCACCGGGCGGTCACCAATCACACAGCCGCCGGGCAGGGGCAGCACGCATTTGTGCATGCGGGCCATGAGCGGGCCGAGCAGGCAGATGGAGGCGCGCATCTTGCGCACCTGTTCGTAGGAGGCCTTGTGGGAGATGCCCTCCGGGGACTCGATGCGCACCGTGCCGCTGGAGCGCTCTACGGAGCAGCCCAGCTGGCTGAGAATCTGCAGCATGTAGTTAGTGTCGGATACATCCGGCACACGGGAGATGCGCACGGGCTCATCGGTGAGCAGGGCAGCTGCAAGAATAGGGAGAGAGGCGTTTTTGGAACCACTGATATTGACGGAGCCGCTGAGTCTGGTTCCGCCTTCGACGATAAGTTTATCCATGGTGTGTGTGAGATTCGGTGGTGTTTGGATTGCTGATACTCTAGCATACCCCCGGCGGGCTTGCAAGGAGAATCGGTCATCTCCTTTTAAGAAATACAGGCGCAAGCGGTGTAAGTTATCAAAAAAAAGCCCCGTTCCGGTGTGGGAACGGGGCTTTTTGAAGTTTACCGGTTCTGTGCTTTACAGCAGGGAGAAGGCGATGTTGAGACCGGCAGTCACGATGGACACCATGCTCATGAGCTTGATGAGGATGTTCAGGGACGGACCGGAGGTGTCCTTGAAGGG
>JAFNWZ010000377.1 GCA_017379255.1 Akkermansia sp.
CCAACACCTTCGCCGAGGATGTAACCGCCGCCAAAGACTCCGGCATGAACGAGCATATCTCCAAGCCGGTAGACTATGACCGGCTAACGAAGCATGGCCTTGACCACTTCGGAGAGGTAGCTGGCGAGTTCCTGTTTGCGTTCATCGGAGGCCGCGAAGTACATGCGCTCCACTTCTTCGGAGCTGTGACCTACACTGTCACGTACTACGTCGGCAGAGAATCTCGGATTCGAGCGCAGGGTACTCACGACGTAGTGACGCAGGGAATGGAAGCAGAGCGGATGCCTGTGGTGAGCACGTCCACGACCTTCGCCTTTGAATTGTTTGAGCGGCTTGCGCAAGCCGAGCTTTGTGAGTTCCTTGCTGAATGCTGTACTTGCCAGGGATGTTTTGCGCTCGCCTGCCCACTGAGGGAAAAGGTAGGGACTGGTGATGCCATCCATGCGTTGCTGGGTCTTGATTTCGCTCAGGAGGGTGCGGAATTCCTTTGTGACGTGGGTGTACATGGGGCGCTGTGTTTTCTTTGTCACGTGCTTGAGCATGTTGTGCTTGTAATCGAACATGTCCCAGCGCATGTTGCAGCAGTCGGAGAGGCGTTGCCCCATACTGTACAGGCAGACCATCATGAGGAAGCGCAGCTGCTGGGGTAGTTTCGCCTTCAGCAAGGTAATCTGCTGATGGGTGAACGGGCTGACCACTTCTCGCTCTCGGATATTGCTCAGCATGGCTGAACGAATGGAGCGAACGGGATTGCGCTGTATCAGTTCGCAATGCTCGGCGCTGTTGAAAAGCACACGCAGGATGGTGCGGTGGCGTTTAACCGTGCTTACTGCGAACTCGAGCTCACGGGATTCGTAGTTGAGGAAATCTACGATGCGTGAGGGGCTGATTTTGGTGATGGGGCCATCGGCGTCCTTGCCCAGCCACTTGCAAAAGTTTTCCATGAGGGTGGAGTATATCGCCTGGGTCGTTTCGTTCGTGTGCAGGAACTCAGGGCGTTTTTTGAACTCGGAAATCCATTCGCGGAGGGATACCTTTCTGGCAATGCCGGCGGTCTCAAGCTGTACCTGGACGGAACGTATCACACGCTCCGATGCTGTGCCCTTGACTGATGCTTCCAACCCTGCGGCTACTGCCTCTGCTGCCTTTTTAGCTTCACGGGCGGTGAGACCATTGCCTCCCTTGACCGGGATGTGGGTGCTTGTGCGGTGTTGTTTTCCGTTTGCGTCTGTGTAACGTGCTTGCCAGATGCCGTTTCTGTTAACTATCGTACTCATATTCTCTCTTGTAAAAGGGGGCTCGCGGGGTTTGGGAACTGTACCCATAACTGTACCCGTGTGCCCGTATTTGTACCCTCGAGAATATCGGTCGGTTTGGCTTTAGACAAGAAGTTTTTTCTGGTGTATCAATGAGTTGCGGTTTAACTTCGTTCCATTTCGGTCGTTTTCCGAAGAAAATTTAGAATCAAAAATTCAAAATCCGCTTCAGGCTGCCCAGAACCGGGCAGCCCCTTGCACCCCGCGCTGGTCCACATAGCGCGTGCGCAGCAACGCGGCATCGCGGTGCCCAATCTCCACCTGCAGCTCCGCGTAGCTGCGGAAGTGGCTCAGGTGGTAGCTCGCAAAGGTATGCCGCAGCGCATCCTGCGGCCAGTGCCGGGCAGGGGAACACCAGCCGGAGGCTCGCCGCAGCTTCTGCCAGTGGCGCAACCAGTTGCGTGGGCAAATTCCTTCCTCATCCGCGCGTTTGTGTGCCCGCAGAATCCTCTGCAGCGGCCGGTGAATCGTCACCCGCCGCGCGCCGCCTGTCTTGCTGTGCCGGGGCAGGATGTAAATCGCCCGCGCCTGCAAATCCACTTGCGCCCAGGTCAGCCGCGCCACCTCATGCGGGCGGATGCCCGCGTAGAGCATCATGCCCACCGCCGCCGCGCAGCTGCCGCCCTGGTAGGCTTCTGCCGTGGTGGTCAGTTGCTCAATCTCCTGCGGCGTCAGAACCGGCACCGGCTGCTCCACCACCCGCGGTGCTTCTACCTTGGAAACCGGGTTTGCATCGCACCAGCCCCGCTTCATGGCGGTGGAAAACACGCCGCTGAGAATCAATCGCGCCTTCTGCCTTTGCCGCGGCGTATCAAAGGCGGTTTCAATGTATTCCGCGCATTCCTGCGGCGTGATGCTGCGCACCCGCCGCCGCGCCAGCCCGGCGCAGCGCTTCATGAAGCGCCGCGTGAAATAGCGGAAATCGTAGAGCGTCCGCGTCCGCCTGTCCTTCCGCGCCTCCAGTGCCGCGGCCACCGCCTGCTCAAAGCTCACGGTGCGTTCCTGCTGCCGCAGTGCTTCTGCCCCCGCCGCCAGGCAGCGCCTGGCTCGCCTGATGCTTCCCCTGTTGGCGGCTAAAGCTTCCTTTGCCAGTATGGCGGCTTCCAGTACAGGTACTCC
>JAFNWZ010000378.1 GCA_017379255.1 Akkermansia sp.
GAAAAAAATGTGTCTCTTTTGATAACTCATTATTAACCTATTATTTATTTAAAATTATGAAACTAAAATCATTTCTTGTAATCGCTTTGGTAGCGTTTATGGCCTCTTGTACATCAACTGATGATTTGGTAAAAGACCTCCACACCCTGCTGGCAGATGAGCACAAGAGCGTGCTGGCGCTGAACACTCCGGAAATCCGGAAACTGCGAGAGCTGGGATTCCGCCACTTCAAGGTACAGGGGCGAGGGCACGCCAATGCCTCCGCCATCCTCTTTGACCTGCTGCGCCTCGCCTTCCGCAACGACGCTCCCGGTGAAAACGCCATGCACCGCAACGGCCAGATGTTCTGGGAATCACTCCTGCCCCACTGAAAAACATGAGCACACCGGAAATCACCCCCGAACAAGCCGCCCGGGACCTGCAATTCCTGACCCGTGACTACCTGCCGCAGGCCCGCTGGACCGTTGGCGGAGCTCTGCGTTTTGACCCCAGCCTGCAGACCACCAACAGTTTCTTATCCCAGCTGCCCGGCATCCGCCGCTTCCATAGCGTGGCGGGCTGCCCGCCTTGCCGCTGGACACTGGATTGGTTCGTACAGCGCCGCCCCGTGGCATTTGACACCTATTGCCAGGCACTGGAAGCCTACGCCCAGCAGCAGACGGGCGTTATCCTGGTATTTGACAATCCGAACCTGAACGAGGAAGACCTGGCAGACAATTACTGCCTGGGGCTGGTACAGGAGCTTTACAACCGCGACCGCATCCGCCGGAACGCCGTCTGCGTAGCCAGCGATGCCCTGGCAGCCCGCCTGCGCGCCGCCCTCCCCAAGCTGAAAATCCACTGCCACGCCAACCGCCTGGTCATGGAAACCGGCAAGCGCACAGCAGCCTTGTACAACAAGCTGGCCACCCGGTACGACCGAGTGTGTCTGCACCCGGCAGATGCCGTGAAACCCGGCATCACCGCCGCGCTGGAGCAGAAAGAC
This sequence comes from Akkermansia sp., assembly GCA_017379255.1. Classification (GTDB taxonomy): domain Bacteria; phylum Verrucomicrobiota; class Verrucomicrobiia; order Verrucomicrobiales; family Akkermansiaceae; genus Akkermansia. The sequence goes on from JAFNWZ010000378.1 coordinate 986, forward strand.
AAGTTTGATATCATCATCAACGACCCCTGCCTGCGCAACTGCCCGGTTCGCCGCGAGCACACCGCCCTGCTGGCAGAAATGCGCCGCACGCCGTATGATACAGAACTCATGCGCCGCCGCTCCGACCTCATCAGCCGCGTGGGCTGCCAGAAAGTCATCCCCGGGGAATTGAAGCAGAAAGCCAGCTGCAATCTCACGCGGGATGAAGCCACCGCCCTTTACGAAGCCGGATTCCGCAGCTTCATCATCCAGGCCCAGCAATTCCGCAACGAAATGACCCTCCTCTGGGATATTTTCCAGTGCATGCTGGACTACTCCCCCGAAATCAGCAACAAAGCCGCCCTCATTGCCGCCTCCGCCATGGCCGAATTCGGCAAACCCAGCTCCGAGCTGCCCAGCGGGCTGCGCCAGTTCCGTTTTACAAATTACGAATAAATATAACAAGACAAGCACATGAAATACACCAACATATTCACCTCCGAATCCGTGGGCGAGGGGCACCCCGACAAGGTAGCCGACCTCATCTCCGATTCCATCCTCGATGCCTGCCTGGCCCAGGACCCCGCCAGCCGTGTGGCCTGCGAAACGCTGGTAAAGGATAATCACGTAGTGCTCGCTGGTGAGATTACCACCAAGGCCGTCATTGACTACGAGAAGATTGTGCGCGACACCATCGCCGAAATCGGCTACCGCACCGCCGCAGATGATGAGCTGTTCAACGCCGGAAATGTGGATGTGACCAACTACCTCTCCACCCAGAGCCCGGATATTGCCCAGGGCGTGGACGCCCGCGAGGCAGAAGGCAAGGACGGTGCCGAACAGGGCGCCGGCGACCAGGGC
>JAFNWZ010000379.1 GCA_017379255.1 Akkermansia sp.
GCTTTTAAGGCATCTTTGCGGCTCACCAAACCCAATATATCTGAGTTATGGCAAACATGAATGTTATTCTCGCTACGAAGATCGAAGGTCTGGGCTGTGAAGCCGACCTCGTTACCGTGAAGGCTGGTTACGGCCGCAACTACCTGATTCCTCAGGGCCTTGCGTTCGAGGCTACTCCCGCCAACCAGCGTTTCATCAACATGCTCCAGAAGAAGCGCGCTGAGCGCGAGGCCGCCGAGCTGGCCAACTTCCAGGAGGTTGCTGCCAAGATTGCTGCCGTCACGGTCAACCTGACCCTCGAGGCTGGCGAGAATGGCAAGGTGTTCGGCGCCATCACCAACCAGCAGATTGCTGAAGGTCTGGCCGCTCAGGGCATCGAAATCGACCGCCACGCCATCGACCTGGAGAAGCCTCTCAAGAAGTCCGGCACCTACGAGGTGGCCGCCAAGCTGCACGCCCAGGTGACCGCCACCGTGAAGGTGGTGCTCGTGGTGAAGGGTGAAGTTGTGGCTCCCGCCGAGGAAGCCGCCGCTGAGGCCTGATTCCGCCAGTCGATTGTGAATTTTACGAACCGCGCCGGTTGTTATGCCGGCGCGGTTTTTTTGTGCAGTCCTGCAGCAGATTCTTGACTCATAATCAGGAGTTTTGTATGATGGGGGAGTCATGTTAGACGTCATTGATAACTTTTTCTCCTCTGTAAGCAATTTCCTCTGGGGTTATGTGCTGGTGTTTGCGCTGCTGGGCGTGCACCTGTACCTCACGCTCCTGTTGCGCGTGCCGCAGCGCCACTTGTTCCGCGGCATAGCCTGTTCCCTTCGCCGCCGGGCAGAAGGCAACAGCATTTCTCAATACGCATCTCTGGCCGTGACCCTGGCAGCCAACATCGGCACCGGCAACATTGTGGGCGTGGCAGTGGGTCTGGCCATGGGCGGCCCGGGTGCCGTGTTCTGGTGCATGCTCGTGGGTTTTCTGGGCATGGCTGCCCGTTATTCTGAAAGTCTGCTTGCGGTGCGCTACCGCCAGCTGGATGATGAGGGCAACCTGGTGGGCGGACCCATGTATGCCATTGAGAAAGGCCTCAAATGCAAATGGCTGGCTGTGGTGTTTGCGGTCTGCACCGCTGTGGCGGCTTTCGGGGTGGGCAATATCACCCAGGCGAATGCGGCTGCCCGCGTGCTCAATGAAAGCGCTATTTCTGTTCCGACCTGGTTCAGCGGGCTGCTGCTGGCCGCTCTCACCGGGCTGGTGCTGCTGGGTGGGCTGCGCGCCATTGCCAGGGTGTGTTCTGCCTTTGTACCCATCATGACCCTGGTATATATCATTGGTTGTACGCTTGTTCTGGGTGTGCATGCGGAGTATGTGCTGCCTGCCCTTGAGCGCATCTGGGAATGCGCTTTTACCGACCAGGCCGCCACGGGTGGCTTCATCGGCTCCACGATTATGCTGGCCATGCAGGTGGGTGTGAAACGCGGTTTGTTCTCAAACGAGGCGGGTATGGGCTCCTCCGCCATGGCCTCTGCTGCCGCCTGCACCCCGAACAGCGTGCAGCAGGCCGTTGTGGATTCCACCGCCCCGTTCTGGGATTCGGTGATTCTCTGCACGCTCACGGGCGTGACCCTTACCACCGCTGCCCTGGCAGAGCCGTATGTGCTGCATGCGCAGGATGGTGACCTCATCGTATTCTATGCCTTCGGCTCGGCTGGTGGTCTGGGCTCCATGCTGCTGGTGTTCAGCCTGGTGACATTTGTTATCTCCTCCATCCTGGCATGGTCGTATTTCGGGGAACGCGCGTTGCAGTATCTGGCAGGCAGGCGCTACCGTACGCACTACCGCCTGGCCTGGGTGGCTGCTGTCTTTGTGGGCTGCATGATTCCGCAAAGCAGCCTGGTGTGGCATTTTGCCGACTGCGCCAATGCGCTCATGGCCATACCGAACCTTATCTGCATGGTGGCGCTCACCCCGGTGCTGCTGGCTGAAACCCGCCGTTACCTCTGGAGCGGCAGGCTGGATGAGGTGGATGATACCCTGGTGCAGCCCGCTCCCCTGGTGGAGGATGAACTGCCCGGGGAGACCCCTGAGGTGGATGAGTGGGAGCTTGAACCCGCAAAAAAAGAGAAAAATATTTGAACGCCTGCCCGCATCCGGGCATCAATACTACATCAGTTCACTTGGCCGTTGGTGAAGGAGAGAGCGCTAACGGCGTGAATATCAAGGAGAACTGAGTTTCATAGGTAGTAAGTTGGGCGGGCCGTTGCAGTGTGTTGCAACGGCCCGCTTGCTGTGTGGGGATAGCGTTTTTCCGGAGAAGATGGTAAGAGGGAATCTGCCCATTACCAGTTTGTCTCCGGCTTACCTTGCTGAATACGGCGCTTCGACTGCGCTGTCATGTGAACGCAACTTAATCCGGCAGCCATAGGATGCGGAAATCCAATCACTGAAGTATGCGTAGACATACTTAGCTACGATTGTACTGCCCGCTTAAAGCGGGCAACGAAATCCGCCTGCGGCGGTCGAAATTGAACCCAGCTTTGCCGGGTTCAGCAAGATAAAGCATCAGCAAATCTGAAACCGCCCCCCAAAAAAATCCCCCGCCCGGAGCCGGGCGGGGGATGGGTTCATCAGTGGAAAATCACCTCGTGAATCCGCGTGCCGTATTGCCTGCTGGCGTGCAGGCGCACGGTGGTCACCCCATCAACCAGGCGGAACGTGTGGATGAGGCCGTCGCTCCCCACATGGGTAGCACCGCCTTCTACCTGGCAGCGTGCAGAACCCACCACGGTGAAGTGGCGTGCGCCTGCCGGCACTTGCAGCTCGGTATTGAGCTCATATTCACCCGTGTTGTAGGCGGTGGAGAAGTCACAGTCTGTCAGGCTGCTGGCCATGGCAGCAGTGTCCACCGTCGGGATGCAGAGCTGGAAGTTGTTGATTTTGAGCTCCTGTTCGGCGTTGCTGGCATTGGTGAGGCTGATGCTCGTGATGGCCTGCTGCGGCATGTTTTCCTTGCGGACAAAGAACTCTGTGCCATAGTAGGGTTCCAGGGGAGCTTCCATGGTGGAGCCATCCTCCAGGGTGAAGGTTACCTTGCCCCAGGAGAGCAGGTCCTCTTTATCCAGGTCCACAAAGAGGTTGATACCGGTGGCGGGGGTGGGCAGGGAGATGCTGAATCCCTGGCCGGGGGCTGCCTTGGAGGTTTCCATGACGCGCACCAGCGCAATGTTCTTCTCGTCGTTGTAGGCAGAGAGGCGCAGGCCGGGAATGGTGCATCCCAGACGGGCGGGCAGGGGCTTGTTGACCACGAACTCGCTGATGCCCAGGGAGCGTTTCGCTTGCGGCTGGGTAATGCGGTAGCGCAGCATGCTGGCGGTTACGGGGGCTTTGCCCAGGTCCTCCAGCACCACGCCGCTGGTGCGTTCCTCGCCCAGCGGGAGCCAGGTTGTGCCATCGGTGGAGTATTCCAGCTGCCCGCGTGTGGGCGGTACCTTGGCGTTGCCGCGGTCGCGCAGAATGAGCTTGAGGGTGCGCACTTCCATGGGTTTGCCGAAGTTCAGGCAGAACCAGTCGCCCTCTTTCTGGGCGCGGGCAGAGCTCCAGTGCGTGTTGAAGTCATTGTCTGAGAGATTGGCCACATTCTGGGATTCATTGCCCGCGTTGGTGCTGAAGGTGGGCATAAGCGCGCGGAAGTCCCCGCCGGAGATTTCCGAGTAGATGCTGGCGTTGAGGTAGTTGTATGTAGCTATGATGCTGGGGGTGATGGCGAAGGAACCCACCTGCACGTCCTCCACCTGTGCTACTTTGCCGTCTACCCAGGCATCGCGGCGCAGGTGCTTGATGGAGTTGAGCTTCTCCACCATGCGGAAGAAGGTATCAATGCGCTCAGGCAGGCTGTTGCTCTGCAGCGCGCGCACGCCGTCAATGCCGGCCATACCCATGGTGTAGAAAGCGTTGATCCACGGGGCGATTTCGCGCTGCAGCGGCCCCAGGTCGCTCGTATCGCGCAGTTTCTCACCTGCGCTGGCCACGGTGCTGTAGAGCACGAGCATCTGGTTGCTCAGTGCGGTATCCGGGCGGCCGTGCACAATCCCCTCGCGGAAACGCGCGGGCAGATCGCCCAGGGTGACGGATTCCTCGCGGTAATACCCATGGCCATTGGGCAGCAGGTAGGAATTGTGCTCGCAGAAGGTCTGCATGGCAGAGGCGCAGCGCGGATACATGCGGGCAATGCCGTCCTGCCAGGTCTGGTGGGAATCAAAACCGGTGAGGTTCCAGGCGTAGTTAGCCACGCCGAAGAGACCCACCTTGCTGGCCTCGGCGCGTTCCATGGGGTTGGCCACAAAACCGCTCATCTCATTTTTCATCTGCGGGTCCTGGTCCAGGCCATAGGTGCGGCCCATGGAGAGGCGCGAGGGTTTGAAGTCATTGCACGGCCAGTTCCACCAGATGAAGGTGGGGCGTTTCACCAGCGGATTAACCCACTGCTGGCCTTCCAGCGTGATATCGTGCACCACGGTATTGCCGGTCCACATGACGTGGATATCCTTGTGCAGTCCTTCGCCAATGGTGGTGAGGAATTGTTCGTTGGTCCAGCTCTTGTTGTAACCCGTGGGGCACATGATGAGCTCCTGGTTCACATCCGGGTGCTTGCGCACAAAGTTTTCCAGAATGTAGTTGCACAGCTGCACCTGGCGCTCCGGCTTGCCGATTTCGCCGAAAGAGTCATCCACCAGCACACCGAAATCACGGATGCCGATTTTGTACATGAGCTCCAGCTTGGCGCAGAGCGCATCGAGCTGGTCATACAGCATCAAGACCGGCAAGAAGATTGTGCTGAGTGATGTAAAGCCGGTGCATTGCGGCGGCAGCTGGTTCCAGATGGAAGACAGCACCGGCGCAAGAGCAGGCCGTCTGCACTTCTGGGTGCGTCACGGCAAGGCTTGGGGCGTACAGGTTTATTCCCGTA
>JAFNWZ010000380.1 GCA_017379255.1 Akkermansia sp.
CGCCATGATCGGGGCTCCGATATTATTTTCGATATACCCGGGGTTCCGCCGCTAACGCGGCTCCACCCCGCGCTACTTTATACCGCCCTGACGGGCTCAAAAATCCGCGCACTCCGCGCGCCAGAATAGACCGATAAATTACAATCTACGAAACTTTGGGACACATGTGGAAGATTAAGTTTTTCTGTAGTCTCTCCTTGTCAAACCGGGGTGGGCAGGTGTAGAATCAGGGGAAAGGTGTTGCTCCCATGATTTTTACGCTTGTTATTGGTCTTTCATTGGCGCTGGTGCTGGGGATGCTGGCGCAGCAGCTGCGCCTTTCCCCGCTGGTGGGGTATCTGGTGGCGGGCATGCTGGCGGCGCAGCCCTGGTGGGGTGAACCGGTGGATGCGCATGTGGTGGAGGATTTCTCGCACATCGGCGTGGTGCTTCTGTTGTTCGGCGTGGGCCTGCAGTTTCATCTGAAAGATTTGCTGGCGGTGCAGCGCGTGGCGGTGCCGGGGGCGCTGGTGTGCATGTTCACTGTCACGGTGCTGGGCATGCTGGCTTTCCATTTCCTGGGCATGGGGAATGTGGCCTGGGTGAACAGCCTCATGTTCGGGCTGTGCGTGTGTGTTTCCAGTACCGTGGTGCTCACCCGTGTGCTGGGCGATAACCGCGTGCTGCCGACTCCAGCCGGTCACACGGCGCTGGGCTGGCTGGTGGTGGAGGATATGTTCACCATCGTGCTGCTGGTGCTCATGCCCGCTATATTCGGCGGTCAGGAACTGGTGCCGGCTCTGGGCATGATGGCGCTGAAACTCACCCTGCTGGTGGTGGTGGTGGCGCTCTTCGGGCGCAAGCTTATCAAGCAGGTGCTGACCTATATTTCCCGCCATTGTTCGGATGAGCTCTTCACCCTGGCGGTGCTGGTGTGTGCGCTGGGCATTGCCGTGCTTTCGGCTTCGGTGTTCAATGCCTCCATGGAGTTCGGTGCGTTCCTCTCCGGCATGGTGGTGGGGCAGAGCAAGTTTGCCAGCCGCGCTGCGAGTGATGCCTTGCCGATGCGCGATGCCTTCGCGGTGCTGTTCTTTGTATCGGTGGGTATGGGCTTCTACCTTGGCGGGCTGCTGGAGTACTGGCCGCTGGCGCTGGCTACGCTGGGTATCTGCATGCTGGCCAAGCCCCTCGTGGCGGCCATCATGGTGCGGGTGATGGGAAAACCCATGCGGCTGAGCCTGATGGTGGGAGGTTCGCTTTCCCAGATTGGCGAGTTCTCGTTCATTCTGGCTACGCTCATTGCCGGTACATACCACCTGCTGCCCATGGAGGCGGTGAATGTGATTACCGGGGTGGCGATTGTTTCCATCACGCTGAATGCGGCCCTGTACCGTTTTGTGCCGCTGCTGGTACACCGCCTGGAGGAACGCGGCATAGGTGTGGCAGAATCGGTGAATTCCGTGCCGGAGGTGGAGGAGGACCGCTACCGCATCATCCTGGTGGGCTATGGGCCCTGTGGTCAACTGGTGGACCAGGTGCTGCGCCAGCACGATATGGATGTGGTGGTGCTGGAAATGAACATTGATACCGTGACCCGCCTGCACCAGCAGGGGCATGCCGCCTTGCATGGCGATGCGTCGAACCGCACCATTCTGCGCATGGCCGGGGTGGAAAAGGCCAAGGCCATCATTATCTCCTCCCCGGGGGCGCCTGCCGTGCAGATTGCTGCCGCCGCCCGCAGCCTGAATCCGCATATCCGCGTGGTGGCGCACACAAACTACATCCGCATTGCCCAGGCTGTGGCCAGGTCAGGAGATGCGCACGTCTTTGCCGGTGAGGCTGAGGTGGCGCTTGCCATGAGCAGCCACATGCTGCGCACGCTCGGGGCGACTGAGGAACATGTGGCCCGAGAGCAGGAAGCCAACCGTGCCCGCCTGATGGACGGGCACGTGTAAGGGGGTGGCGTCAGCGTTGCTGCAATTCGGCCATGATGCGTGCATACAGCACGCGCAGACGCAGCAGCATATAGATGACGACCAGGGTCACCACCGTCAGATAGAGAATCACCGCCCAGCAGAAGATGCGCATGGAGTCGAGCGTGGAGTTGATTTTCTTGTC
>JAFNWZ010000381.1 GCA_017379255.1 Akkermansia sp.
CTGCTGCCTGCGGAGGGTTCAGTTCCGGCTTCCTTGCGCTGGCAGGAGTCTTCGGGCGCGGCCTGGCGTTTTTCGCTGGCCGATGGTGCGCTGCTTTCCTACACCAGCCCGGAGGGTGTGCTCATTGAGGATGTTTCGGCGTATCTGGCGGTGAAGCGGGTGGATGGCGCGCTGCGCCAGGTCTGGAGTTATTGGGATGGCCTGCTCCAGGTGGAAAATCTTTCTGAGTCCGGTTACGCGCTGGTGCTCTACACGCCCGATATGGTGGCCGGAGTGGATGCAGCGGGCTTGTATGCGCTGGTGGAGGGCGCTGCCTGGTTCAAGCGTTTTGATGTGGCGTGGAATGAGGATGACGGCAAGCTGTCGATTACAGAATCTGCCCCGGAGCGCCAGTCTGTGGTGACGTCCTGGCAGCAGGGAGCCGATGGCGCGTGGTCGCTTTCCCGCGGTGAGGGGGAGGAGATGGTCTGCACCACCCGGAGCCGCACGGTGCTGGAGCCTGCTTCGGCGGTGACGGGGGCTCTGGAGGTCTGGCAGCTGGTGACCACGGTGCGCCGTGGGGAGGAGGCGGCGTCTTCCACCTGCGAGGTGTTCCAGGATACGCCGCTGGGGCAGCTGCTGCTTTCCCGGGTGGAGGGCTATGGTTCGCCCGCTGCCCGCACGACTTTGTTCGAGTACGATGGCAGCGGCAATGAAATCCGCCGCACCGCCCCGGATGGCAGTGTGGTGGAAAGCTGCTACGATGCCACCGGGCGTCTGGTGAAGTCGTACGAGCCCTGGCGCGGGGGTGATTACACGCTCATTACGGATTATTCCTATGTGAACTCTGCGGTGTCGCTGTTCAATGGCGATGTGGCGCAGGTGGTGCGCAAGCTGCGCCCGGTGGCGGGCGGGCTCATGACGGTGCTTTCGACGGAAACGCATTCGTATGCGGTTTCCGGCGGGGTGAAGCGCGAGGAAATCCGCACGACGGCTACCGGTTCGCCGCATACGCATCTGGAAATTTCCGAGACTTGGACGGGTGAGGCGGCCGAGCCGCTCAACCGCGGGCGTCTCCGCATGAGCCAGGGTGTGGACGGGGTGCAGCGCTGGTATACCTATGCACCGGATTACCAGCACGGGGCTATCTATACCATCACGGAGGAGACGCGGGTGGAGGGTGAGCCTGTGGCCGGGCAGAGCCGCCGCCGGGTCAGTTTTGTCAATGCGGCGGGCAATACGGTGCGCGAGGAAGAATTCCTGTTACTTTCCGATGGCACTACCTGGGCGCTGCTCTCGGGCGCCACGCACAGCTATGATACACAGAACCGCCGCGTGGGCACGCTGCTCGATAACGGGCGCGCTTCTTCCCGCGCGCTGAATTGCGATGGTTCGCCCATCTGGGAGGTGGATGAGGACGGTATCCGCACGGATTACCTGTACGATTCCACCCGCCAGCTGAAGGAAATTTCCCGCCAGGAGGTGCGCGATGGGGAGACGGTTATCACTCCGGAAACAATTACGGAATATGTGCGCGATGCGGAGGGGCGCGTGGTGAGCACCATCACGCATACCGGGCCGATGATGACCTCCCGCCACACAGCCTATGATGCTTCCGGGCGCGTGGTCAGCGAAACGGATGAGCTGGGGCGCGTGACCACCACGGCTTACAGTGCCGATGGCCGTGTCACCACGGTGACGCTGCCCTCCGGCGCGACGCGCATCAGCGAAAGCCATGCCGACGGCAGTATGGCGCGTGTCTCCGGCACGGCGCAGCGCGAGGTGCTGACGACTTACAGCGTGCAGAATGGCTGCCTCTGCGAGACGCAGCAGCTGGCCGACGGCACAATTATTTCGCAGAGCACCAGCAATGGCTTTGGTGAGACTCTGGTGCAGGCGCAGCCGAATACGCAGGGTGGCTTTATCTGCACACACAATGAGTACAACGCCAAAGGGCAGCAGGTGAAGAGCTGGAGCGATACAGGGGAAAACACAGAAGCCTCTGCACCCACTCTGTATGAGTACGATGCCCTGGGGAATGTCATCCGCGAGACGCAGGCTCTGGCAGCGGAGCCAACGGTGGGAAATTCTCCCGTCACGGAATATGCCTACGGTGCGGAAAGCACGGAGGAGGGGATTTTCAGCATCACCATCACGACCCGCTACAATGCCGCCGGTCAGCCGCTCACCAGCACGCAGAAGCAGCTTGTCTCGCAGTTCAGCCCCACGCTGGAAAGCAAAGTGATTTCTGTGAACGAACGCGGCTTGACTTCCACGCAATGGAGTGTTTATAATACAGATACGAAACGAATCCGGTACAGCAGCAGCCCCACATCCGACATCACCGCCGAAACGGTGACGGTCAATGGCTTTGCGGTTTCGCAGAAAGACTTCTACGGCATTGTAACCACCGCCTCGCGCCGCTACACCGCCACGGGTATGGAGCTGGCGCACACCGATGGCCGCGGCAATACGACCACGACCGTGACGGATATCGCCGGGCGCAGCATCAGCGTGACGGATGCACAAGGCAACACCACTACCACGGCCTACTGCACCTGCTGCGACCAACCCGCAACCGTGACGGATGCCTTGGGTAACACCACCCACTACCGCTACGATATCCGCGGCCGCAAGGTGGCCGAATGGGGGACGGCAACGCAACCCGCATGCTTCGGTTATGATGAGGCGGACAACATGGTCAGCCTCACCACCTACCGCAACCCGGCAGGTGATATTACCACCGACCCGGCTGATATGCAGGGCGATGTGACCACCTGGGTCTACGCCCCCGCCACCGGGCTGGAACTCCGCAAGACCTACGCCGACGACAGCTCCGTAGTGAAAACCTACGATGCCTACAACCGCCTGGAGACAGAAACCACCGCCCGCGGCAAGGTCAAGACGCACAGCTACGAAAGCGCCCGCGGTCTGTTACTGAGTACCACCTATTCGGACTCCACCACCC
>JAFNWZ010000035.1 GCA_017379255.1 Akkermansia sp.
CATCTTCCCGCAGCCGCCGCGCAGCATGCAGAAAGTGCTGGAGCTGGAAAAAGTAGGCCAGAGCTACGGCGAGAAACGCATTTACAAGAACCTTGACCTGCTCATCGAACGCGGCGACCGCATCGTGCTCGTCGGGCCGAATGGCGCGGGCAAATCCACCCTGCTCAAAATTCTGGCCGGGGTTCTCCCCATCGACGAAGGCCAGCGCGTGCTGGGCACCACCACCCGCATCGGCTATTTCTCCCAGATGCGCTCGGAAAACCTCACACCAAACTTCACTGTGCTGGAGGAAATCATGAAGGCCGACCCCGAACTGCGCGAGGAAGAAGCCCGCGCCGTGCTCGGGTCCTTCATGTTCCGCAAGCTCGACTGCGAGAAGCGCGTTGAGGTGCTTTCCGGTGGTGAGAAATCCCGCCTCAGCCTGGTGAAGTTCCTGGTGAACCCGCCCAACCTCCTGCTCATGGATGAGCCGACCACCCACCTTGACCTCATGAGTGTGGAAGCGCTTTCCCAGGCGCTCAAACGCTATGAAGGCACGCTGGTGTTCATCTCGCACGATGTGCATTTCATCCGCTCCCTGGCAGAAAAGACGCTGCACATTGCCCACGGCACGGTGACCCCCTACGCCGGCGGCTACGATTACTATCTGGAGAAATCCGGCCTGCTGGACAACCCGGATGCCATGAACCAGTAAAGGTCAATTCTCCATAAAAAAGGCTGGGAGATGCAATCATCTCCCAGCCTTTTGTTTCGTTACAGCAGCCCTGCCGCCGCGCAGGCACCAATGACGGCGCCGGCAATCAGCTTGGCCCAGGACTCCTTGATTCCCCAACCAGTCAGCAGACTGGTCAGCCAGTTGTGTTGTTCCTTGTTCGTATTCATAGGGAAATTTCACATCCGCGCGCGGCGGGCTGCCAGGCGCAGCTGCACCGGGTACACCATGCCATGCGTCAGCGCCTCGGCAAACATGCGGGCGGCATCTGCCGAGTGCGAGCTGGCATCGTGCACCGGGGTCTCGCGGCATGTACCACTTGCCCCGGCAGGGGCAGTGCGGTACATTTCCAGACAACTGAGGCCGGAAGGCTCCTTTTCCCCGCGCGGGTTCACGCGCTGCTGCAGCGTGTCGCGGTGGAACCAGCTGTGCGCCAGGATACCCCGGAGCGAGTTGATGCCCCGCCAGATATCCGGCGTGCGCGGCACCACGCGTACGGCGTGAATTCCCTGCCCGGCCAGGCTCTCCACATAGGAATGGCCGTGCGGGTCGCGGTGGGCAGCATCGTGCGGCAGGAAGTGCGCGGCAATGTGGCCGTAGCGCGCTTCCCACTCGCGGATTTTGCCGGCGAAGTGCTCCAGCGGCAGCTGGTTGGCTGCGTAATGATTCAGCCAGTACACATTGCCGCCGTAATTCTGCACCAGCCAGATGGCCGTGTGGTCGCTGAGCCCCAAATCCCATGCGGTGTAAAGCGGCTCCTGCGGGTTGTACTCGAACGCACAGCCAATGCGCCCATGCTCGCGGAGGCGGGCAATCTGCGCGCCGTAGATAGCGCCATCATTACCGGTGGCAAAGGCTTCATCCGGGGTGGAGGGGTATTCCTGCCGCATGGCTGCGCCCATGGTGCGCTCCATACGGGCGTACCACAGCTTCTGCGCATGGCTGAGCTGCACCCCGCATTCCTGCTCCAGCTTCTCGAAGTAAGCCGCCTGGATATCTGACCACCCCGCCCTGCCGGGCAAGGCGTAGTCCGGATTATCGAACCAGCTCATGAAGAAGAAGCGGAAATCCAGCGGAGAGAGTTCTTCTTTTGCGGCATTTTCCATAGCCTGGGAGGTGAGTTCATAGTTCACGCCATAGCGCCCACCCTCATGCGTGCTTTCCAGAATGATAGTACCCTCTGCCGATACGGTGTTGATAGCACCGGTGCGGATTTCACGGGCGCGCCACGGCGCATGCACCGAAACATGCGCCAGCTCGCTCACATGCAGCAGCTGCAGTGTGCCGCCGCGCAATGTGGTGCCCAGGCGTATATCGCTGCCGTTGGCAAAGGCAAGCCGGCCGCGAGCATCAGCCGCGGGGTGCCAGCCGCCCTTTTTGGACACCCCGCTCTGCTGCTTGAGGATGCTGCCCACGCAGGCAAGCGCCCGGGCCTGCGCATCGGCGTGCGGCGGCAGGTAATCCAGGTGCTCCCAGGCAAAGCGGATTTTCTCCAGCTTCTGTTCAGCATCCGGCAGGGTCTTGTCGATAATGCCGGCATGGAAATTCGGCTTGAACAGGCAGTTATCCAGCATGAGCATGGCCACATAGGTGGAAATACCCAGCTGGCGGGCCTTGAGCACCGCATTGCGGTGCCACAGGTTGCGGTGCAGCCGGAGCTGCGCAGCATTGGGCACAAAGCGCTGCATGCGCCCGCTTTTGTTCTCTATCCAGTACAAATTGGTCAGCCGCCAGAGTGGGTCCTCCAACCTGCGCCGGATACTCTCGTCCAGTGTACTCAACATAATTATTTATCCTCTGTCATTTCCGGGTGTGATAATTCCGCTTCGCTGTATTGATCGGGGTAGGGAGAGACGACCCGGTTCAACACATGCTGAATCAGCACCGCA
>JAFNWZ010000382.1 GCA_017379255.1 Akkermansia sp.
GATGGCGCGTTCGTTGTTCCAGGAGCCGAACACGGCGCCGATGGCGCCCTGCAGCTGGTCCCACGGGCTGGCCGGGAACATTTCGCCCGTGCGCTTCAGCACCAGGGTCTTGAAGCGGCTGACGAGTTCCTGGTTGTCTTCGGCGGTCAGCTCAGAGTCGGAGATGTCCTTGCCGTAGCGCTCGTGCTTCAGGGCATGAATCACGCTTTCGAAGGGTTCCATATCCTCGTTTTCGGCCTTCTGCACACCCATGACCACATCGCCATACATCTGCACAAAGCGGCGGTAGCAGTCCCAGGCAAAGCGGGGGTTGCTGGTGGCCTTGGCCATGGAGGCCACGGTTTCATCGTTCAGGCCCAGGTTCAGGATGGTATCCATCATGCCGGGCATGGATTCGCGGGCGCCGGAGCGCACGGAGACGAGCAGGGGCATTTCCACGGTGTCGCCGAACTTGCGGCCGACGTGGGCCTCCATCTTCGCGATGCCTTCTTTCACGCAGGCATCGAGTTCTGCCGGGTAGGTGCGGCCGTTGTCGTAGTAGTAGGTGCAGACCTCAGTGGTGATGGTGAACCCGGGAGGCACGGGGAGGCCGATGCGTGCCATTTCTGCCAGGTTGGCGCCCTTGCCACCCAGCAGGGGCTTCATGCTGCCGTCGCCATCGGCGGTTCCGCCGCCGAAATGATAGACTATCTTGTTCATACTCATTAATTGTTTTCTAGGAAAATGGGGAAAGATAAGGTTAAACATCATACGCCCGGGGGGTATGGGGTGTCAAGCATACTCGGATGAATGACATAAATACGCGCGCGCAGAAAGTTGTCATTTTGCGCTTGACCGTGCCGCCGGGTTGTGGTAGCGTCCACTCCAGCGGCCACCGACGCCGCGTTAATGTATATTTCACCGCTATGTCCACAGAACTTCCTTCTCCGTCTGAATACCGCGGCTTTGGTGCCCGTGTCACCATCGTTGCATCCCGCTACAATGAGAAATATACTGAAGCGCTTCTGCAGAATTGTGTGAGCGAGATTGAGGCGAATGCCCCCGGAGTAATGGTGGATGTGGTGCGTGTTCCCGGTGCGTTTGAGGTGCCGGTCATGGTGAAGCGCAGCATTGTGAAACCTGCCAGCGGTGTCGCGCCGGATGCCGTGGTGGCCCTGGGGGTGATTCTTCGTGGCAGCACGGCGCACGCAGACCTCATCGGTTCTTCCATCACCACCCAGCTCATGGGGATTGCCTGCGAGACCCTGGTGCCCGTGGTGCATGAGGTGCTGCTGCTCGATAATGAGGAACAGGCTTTTGCCCGCTGCATTGCCAGCTCACTCAACCGCGGCCGTGAGGCTGCCCGCACCGCCGTCTCCATGCTGAACCTGGTCCATTCCTCTGCAGACCGCCGCAATATACGCGGCTGATTATCAGAATAATCCCTTTCCCTTAAGCTGAATATGAACGTATCTCGCAGTAAGGTCCGCCAGAGTGTCCTGGGGTATCTGTACGCTTATCTGTCCAATGGTAAGAACCCGGTAGATGCAGAGCTTTTCTGGAATATAGCGCAGGAGAAGGAGCGCGACCACCTGCGCACGGCCCAGGCCAAGGCGCTGCTGCACGCAGGGCGCGACCACGCCGATTCCGCCCGCCTGCTGGCCGAGCGCCTGGAGCAGGTGGAGAACCACATGCATGCCGATATGACGGCTGCTGTCCTGCGCGAGGAAATCGCCCGCTATGCGCAGCAGTCTGCCCAGTTTGATGCTGCTGTCAAAGCGCTGCGCTACTGCCTTGCCGACAAGCGCCGCGACACCACAGACCAGCTTGCCCTCTGCGTGGGGGATGTGCTGCGTCTGGCTGCCGTTGTGGCTTCGCTGGGGCGCGAGCTGCTGCCCCGCTTTGCGGATTTTCCGGCCTACCGCCAGCAGCTTGACTGCCTGGCCTCTGTAGTGAACCGCCGCGCCCGCATGTTCCAGGGCTGCGTGGTTCTGGCTTCTCCCGCGGAACTGGTGGAAACAAAGGAATACGCCGGCCTGGCCCGCATGGCCCGCGATATGCAGGAGCTCCGCCCGGCGGTGGAATCCATGGCCCGCGAAATTATTGCCCGCATCCCCCTGCTGGAGCCGCGTGTGGAGGCTATGCTGACCAATTATTCCATTGAACGCCTGGACGTTGTGGATAAGGCCATCCTTTACCTGGCGCTGTACGAGCTGGAGGAGAAGGGTCTGGATACCCCCATCGTAGTGTCTGAGGCTACGGCCCTGGCCAATGAGTATTCCGGCAGCAAGAGTGCTCCTTTCATTCACGGAATCATTGCCGCTGCGGCGGCCAGGAAATAATTCCTCATGGCTCACTTCTTCACACGGCTGATAGATAAGTTCCTCGGCGAACCCGAAATTGATTGGGATGAGCTGGAGGCAGACCTCATTTCGTCTGACATCGGCGCCAAGCGCGTGATTCCCCTCATCGAGGAGCTGCAGGAACAGGATTCCCAGGATGCCTGTGATATTGCAGACTACATCAAGGCGCAGTTGCGCGCGGCTTTCCCGGCAGAGCTGCCCCAGCTCCCGGCCCCTGAGCCCGGGAAACCCGTTGTCATCATGATGGTGGGCGTGAATGGTGCCGGCAAGACCACCACCAGTGCCAAGCTGGCGCACCTGCTGCAGAAACGGGGGCACTCCGTGCTGCTGGCAGCGGCAGATACCTTCCGCGCCGCAGCCGTGGAGCAGCTGGAAAGCTGGGCCACCCGCCTGCAGATTCCGCTTTACAAGGGGCGCGAAAACCAGGATCCCGCCTCCGTGTGCTATGAGGCCCATTCCCGCGCCATCGCCACGGGGGCGCAGTATCTCATCTGTGATACGGCAGGGCGTCTGCACACCCGCCACAACCTCATGGAGGAGCTTTCCAAGATCCGCCGTTCCATCGCCAAGCAGGATGCCGCTGCCCCGCAGGCATGCTTCCTCGTGGTCGATGCCACCACCGGTGGCAATGCGCTCATGCAGGCGCGCGAATTCCACAAAGCTACGCCGCTCACTGCCGTGGTGGTCACCAAGATGGACGGCTCCGGCAAGGGGGGCGTAGCCGTGGCTATTCAGGATGAACTGGGCATTTCCCCCGTATTCCTGGGTATTGGCGAGGGGAAGGATGACCTCATCCCCTTCAAGGTGGAGGAATACGTGAACACGCTGCTGTAACGCTGCCATGGATTGTCTGCTTGAATACACGCGCGAGGCCCTGGTTGAACTGCTGGTCAGCATGGGGCATAAGCCATTCCGCGCCACCCAGCTGCAGGAATGGATATGGAAACACCGCGCCACCTCGTTTGAGCAGATGACCAACCTCCCGCCGGCGCTTCGCGCGGAACTGGCCGCCCGCTTCACCCTGCGCCCGCTGCAGGTGGTGGAGGTGAATGAAAGCACCACCGGCACCACCCGCAAGTTCCTTTCCCGCATGCAGGACGGCCACCTGGTCGAATCCGTCATTATCCCCGCCGCAGTGGGGCAGGGCGGGGCGCACAGTTCCCGTCTCACGCTCTGTGTTTCCTCTCAGGTGGGCTGTGCTTTCGGCTGCCGGTTCTGCGCCAGCGGGCTGCTGGGCTTCACCCGCAACCTCACCGCGTCTGAGATTCTGGGGCAAATTCTGGCCGCAGA
>JAFNWZ010000383.1 GCA_017379255.1 Akkermansia sp.
GCCCGTCATGGTGGCTTCCCAGGAGCGGGCTTCTTCATCTGCCGTGGCAGAACTGGCGTACCACGGCGTGCAGGGCATGCGTACGATGAAGTCATAATCCTCTGCCGGCAGTAATTCTTCATCGCTGGTATCAACGTAGAAATTGGAGTCGTTGATGAGTACGCTGCTGTTGTTGTCCAATTCCGTCACGCTGTCCTTTTCCAGCAGGTAAGGGAGAAGCTGAATGCTGCGGTCGTGCTGCATCCAGGGGTCTGTTTCCTCATCCCCATCGCCCGCCATCCCGACATAGAGCTCATCATCGCCTATGGTCATCGTATACGCGGCCAGGAGGAGCGGCGCGTGCCCCAGTTCCCGGGATAATGATTCCAGCGCGGCTTTGGTCTGGTTGATGTATGAACGGCGGGTGACCAGATTGTGTGGTTCTACTCCGCAAAGTGCGGCAGCCGGTGCTACTACCAGGTCTGCTCCATGATCCAGACATTCGCGATAGCCTTGTACAATGGCTCGCAGATTGACGGAAAAATCGCCAGGAAGGGGGGCGTTCTGGATAATGCCGATTTTAGTAATACTTGTGCTCATTAGAAAGATATTGTGGAGGGAGTTGCTTGCCCATACTGCACGTTTCAAGCGAGAAAAGCAAGCCTAAAAAACTGTATTGCTGGAATGAAATTGCAAAAAGCAGCGACCTTTGAGTGGTCGCTGCTTATAATGAGAGCAAAAAATCAGGAAAGTGCTTCCTGCCAGAAAGCGAGTCTCCGGGCAGTGTTATCCGGGTTAGGTGCCCCCGGATTGGTGCGCAGGGCAAAAGCTCGGTCGAGGTTGAACACCTCGTGCACATCTTCGCCGTATTCGGGGGAAATTTCCTTGTATTCCTCAAGACTCAGTTCGTTGAGGGGAGTGCCGGTCCCGACAGAAACCGCCACAGCCTTGCCCACCAGTTCATGCGCTTTGCGGAACGGAACACCGCGGCGCACCAGGTAATCCGCCAGGTCGGTGGCAAGGAGCAGGGGGTCGCTGACAGCGGCGGCGCAGCGGTCAGGGTTAATGCGCATGGCTGCCACCATTTCTGCATTCACCCGCAGCGCAAGGCTCACTGTTTCAAAAGAATCAAACAGGGGTTCCTTGTCTTCCTGCAAATCTCGGTTGTAGGTAAGGGGTAATCCCTTGACCGCCACCATCACGCTCACCAGGTTGCCGTATAAACGCCCGCTCTTGCCGCGGGTCAGTTCACACACATCCGGGTTCTTTTTCTGCGGCATCAGGCTGGAGCCGGTGGTGTGGGCATCGCTGAGCGTGCAGTAGCCGAACTCGGCGCTGCTCCAGAGTACCAGGTCTTCACTCAGGCGGGAAAGATGCGTGCCGATAAGCGAAAGGTCAAACAGTGTTTCCATGATGTAATCGCGGTCGGCAATGGCATCCATGGAGTTTTCCGTCACGCTGTCGAAACCCAGCTCTGCGGCTATGGCGTTGCGGTCCAGATTAATCGTACTGCCGGCAATGGCACCGCTTCCCAGCGGACTCACATTTACACGGCGGCGGCAATCTGCCAGGCGTGCTGCATCGCGTGCCAGCATTTCTACATAGGCCAGCAGGTGGTGGCCTATGGTCACCGGCTGGGCGCGTTGCAGGTGGGTGTACCCGGGAATACGTACTTCTGCATACTGGGTGGCTTTCTGCACCAGAGCGCGCTGCATATCCTTGAGCAGCTCCAGCGTGGTGTCAATCTGGGCGCGGCAATACAGGCGTGTATCCGTTGCCACCTGGTCGTTGCGGGAGCGGGCGGTGTGCAGCTTGGCACCAGGGGCACCGATGCGGCGTGTCAGTTCGCTCTCGATGTTCATGTGCACATCTTCCAGCTTCATGCTCCAGCTGAACTGACCAGCCTTGATATCTGCAAGGATTCCCTGCAGACCGTTCGCTATTGCATCAAATTCTTCCTGGGTCAGCATGCCAGCGTTGAGTTGAGCACGGGCATGAGCCGTTGAGCCGGCGATATCGTGTTCATACAGTTTCCAATCGTACGAAACGGATTCGCCGTATTCCAATACCAGATCTGCTGTCGGCTGAGAAAATCGTCCTGTCCACATAGCGAGCAGAGCTTATCATTAAACTGGCGCTTGTGCAAGCCGTAATGCTGCCATGGTTATGGTTGTCTGGGGGTGCCGTCCTCCTGCCGGTAGTTGATGCGCATGGCATCAAACCAGGAGAAGTGGGTCTGGAGCCGGCGTGAGAAGTCTGCCGCTCCAGGGCGGTTCGGCGTGCCGTAGCGCCAGGCGTGTTCGGCCAGGGCGCAGAGACGCGGCATGAGCATGAACTCCAGTTTCTTCATGTTGGGAATACATTCGCTCCACAGGTTGGCCTGCATGCCGATGACCTGGTTGCCGGGAACGGAAGTATCGAAGTTGAGCACGTGCGCGCAGTCGATGTCATCGAAGCCGGTAAGCCCGGAGTAAAAGGGCTCCGACGGGTTTTTGCCGTAGGGGAAATTGAAGTAGAAGGCGTGAATGGGACAGAGGATGAGCTGGTGGCCGCGGCGGGCCGCAATGCGGGCGTGGTCCATACCGCGCCAGGCCATGACCACGGCATCCTGCGGCAGCTGCGGAGCGCACATGATTTCATCCCAGCCTACCATGCGGCGGCCATGCTTGCGGAGCACCTGGGCACAGAAGTGGGTGAAATGGTCCTGGATCTGGCTTTCCCGGGTGTAGCCGTGCTCCTTCATGAACGCCTGAGCCGCAGGGCTGGTTTTCCACTGATCACGGGGAACTTCATCGCCGCCGATGTGGATATAGGGAGCGCGGGGGAAAAGTTCGCAGACTTCAGCCAGCACATCTTCGATAAACTGGAAGGTGAAGTCATTGGGCCCCATGACATGGGTGAACACGCCCCAGCCGGTGATGACTTCCGGGGCAAAATCCGGGCAATCCTGATTGCCGAGCTGGGGGTAGGCTGCCACAGCGGCACTGGCATGGCCGGGGATTTCGATTTCGGGAATGATGATGATGCCGAGGCTGTGGGCGTATTCCACCACCTCGCGGATTTCAGCCTGCGAGTAGAAGAACTCCACCGGCTTGCCGTCTTTCTTTTCCTGGTGAATCCAGCAGGACGTTTCCTTGCGCTTGCTGCCGATGCTGGTGAGCAGGGGGTATTTCTTGATTTCGATGCGCCAGCCCTGGTCATCGCACAGGTGCCAATGCAGGCGGTTGAGCTTGTAGCGCGCCATGAGGTCAAGAATCCGCTTGGTATCTGCCACGCTGATGGGGTGGCGGCTGGGGTCGAGCATGATGCCGCGGTGTTGCAGCGCCGGGGCGTCTGCTACCTGCATGGCGGGAATCTGCCCATGCTCCGCGGCCTGGGCAAGCGTTTGCGCGGCGGCGTGCAGGGCAAGAGGGGTGGCCACGCCGATGCTGATTTGCTGACCGGTCACGTTGAGCGTATAGGCCTCCGGATTGTCGTGTTCAATGCGGTGCACTTCCAACGCGCCGTCCATTTCTTCGGGGAGAACGGAGAACCCTGCCGCCATGAGCGCGCGGATGGCTGCGCGCCCCATTTCGCTGTGACTGGTGGCAATATCCACGCGGATGCCGTCGCGGAGTGCAAAACCGGGGGCATTTTCTGCCTGTTCGAACTGGAGCGGCTGCGGAATGAGCGCTGCGTTGAGGGGGAATAAGAGAGAAGCGAGCGCCAGGGGAAGCAGGCGCAGGAGTGAGGAGTATTGCATGAGAGAGGGAATGTTATGATTGCTCGTATTTTTCTATGGCATCCTTGATGAAGCCATACGAGAGTAAATCAATGGCATCTTCGCGGGAAATACCGCGGGAGAGCAGGTAGAAGAGCTGTTCTTCGTTCACCGGAGCACTGGCGCTGCCGTGAGAACACCGCACTTTGTCTGCCAGAATCTCCAGGCCGGGCAGGGAGTTTACCGTGGCATCCTCGCTGAGCAGAAGGTTGCGGTTGCTCTGGTAGGCATCGGTATGGTGCGCGCCGGGGGCTACATAGATGTTACCTGCAAATGTGGCCGTTGCGTTGCCATTCAGCACGTTCTTGTAGAGCAGGTTGCTGGTGGCGCCGCCCACATGGTGAATCTGGCTGGTGTGCTGGTCGAGCACGCTGTTGTGCGGTTCATTGGCCGAGTAGAGCTGGATATCAGACTCCGGGGCATAGATTTCTGCCACAGTTTCCTCGCGTGCCCAGCTGTGCGAATCGTGCCTGGTGAGTTGAATGACCTGGCCACCCATGTTCTGGATGTTGGTGATGCACATGTAGCGTTCCATGCCGGTGCTCTGGAGCAGGAGTTTCAGCTTGGCTCCTTCTGCTACCTGGATATTGCGTGTGGCGAACATGGAGGCTGCGTCACCATTGCCCTGGTGGATTTCAACAACTTCTGCCTTCACCCCGGGTGCCACC
>JAFNWZ010000384.1 GCA_017379255.1 Akkermansia sp.
AATCCGGGATGAGTTCACCCTGGATTTACCCCGGGACGCAGCGCCCGCCCTGCGGATGCGGATGGATGCTTCCTCCTCTGCACTCGGCGTGATTGTCAGTTACGGCTCGGAGGGGAAGGGTGCGTATGCCCGTTATGTTGAGAGCAATCTGGAGCCCCGGCAGTGGTGCGAAAAGGAAGGGTATCTCTGGCTTCCTGCCTGCCCGGGTGGCGTTCTCGAACTACCTGTCTGCAAGGGGCAGGTTACTTTCTTCATGGTGTATTGCCCGGGGCTGGAAGACGACGCACCGGAAGGCATCACCCCATACAGCGTGCTGCCGTTCAGAGTCACCCGGATGTAAGCCCCCCCGGCGGTTTTCCCATGATATGTCAGAGCAGAGGAAGGATGAGAAATGATGATGGAATCGGAAGACTACGAAACGATGCAGCGGGTGCTGGAGCGTTCAAAAGTACTGAATGACCTCATTCAGGAAATGGAGCTGGATATGCCCCTTACGCCGGTAGCTCTGGAAGAAATTTCGGCTTACCGGCTGCGTCGTTATGCTGAAGAATGCTTCTATCGGGAAACGTTGGATGCCCCCGACCTGGAGCTGTACGATTCCTACGAGGCGAAGTACCCCGCAGGGATGCAGGCGGCGTTGTCTGCCGGAGCCAATCCGGATTTGCGGATTTGTTGGGAGGGCGAGCCTTTGGCTGCAGATGCCGCACGTTGCGGCTGGTTTGATGGGGCAGAGCTTTTGCTGGATGCCGGGGCTTCCCCCATGGAGGACGATGGTGAGTTACTCATCGCCTTGTGTTGTAAGGGAGAAGCAAGGTTGTTGAAAAAGGCGCTGTCGTTGTGCGATTTGCCGCCAGACTGGCAAACGGACCCGGATTA
The DNA here is from genome assembly GCA_017379255.1 of Akkermansia sp. Classification (GTDB taxonomy): domain Bacteria; phylum Verrucomicrobiota; class Verrucomicrobiia; order Verrucomicrobiales; family Akkermansiaceae; genus Akkermansia. Next base: position 877 of record JAFNWZ010000384.1, read on the forward strand.
CTGGAGTCTGGCTACCTGTGCCGCAGCGGCCGGGCAGGTTGATTGCCTGCGCGTGTTGCGTGAGTGCGGAATGGACTTGCTGGCGTACGATGGCGAGGTCCTTTGCGAAGCGTGCAAGGGAAATCGGCCCGAAGTCGTGAGTTATCTGCTGTGCGATTGCGGTGCTTCTCTGGAAGAAGAGTATGATGACTGGAGCCCTCTCTTTTATGCCGCCCAGTATGATGCTTTGGACTGTGCCCGTATTTTGCTGGAGGCCGGCGCTAATCCGCTTCATGAGGATATTTGCGGCAATACCCCATTCAGATGGGCAGCATCGGACAACATGCTCATGTTGTTGGAAGAGGCAAAAAGAAAAAGACGTTGGCTGATGTTGCCCTCAGGGAGAACATCGTGAATCATGTTCCCGTATCCAGATTCCCATCTTCGTTCCAGATGCCGATGTGCGATCTTGTACTCATCGTTTGGTCGTTGTCGGGGGGGATATGTTGGAATACTCACACATTCAATGCATGAGGAGAGGGCGAAATAACCCGCTCAAGCATATATAGCCCCAAGAACGACCGTTTTTCACCAGCATTCAGGAAAAATGAATCAGGAGACACAGCCTCTCCCGATTGGATAAAAGAAAACCCGCCCAGGCTATGAAACCGTGGGCGGGTGCGTAATGAGGAGCTTGGGTGCTTGATGCTGATTACTTGCGGCGGCGGCGCATGGCCAAAGCGGCGAGCGCCAGGAGGCTCAGCGTGGCGGTTGTCGGTTCAGGTACTACCTCCGTACGTCCAAAACTGCCGGAAAGGACAACGTTGTACGTACCTTCTGTATTGCCAGCCTCAAGCGTGTATTCCAGATCGTTGGCGTACTGGGTGATATACATACCGGCCAGGCCTGCAGCCCAGGAGGGAAGCCCAGCTGATTCGGTGGTAATCATCAGCCGGGTCTTATCGAGCATGTCTGCCAGCATGTCCTCACTAAAGGACTTTACATTCTGAATCAGCGTAATCGAGAAACTAAGCGGGGTCGAATCCTTGGCCGATTTCAGCTCTTCCAGCGCATTACCGCCAAATGCCAGCGTAAATGCGGCCTCGGAATCGGCTCTGAAGCTGAGATTATGGCCGTTCATATCCACGCAGGAATATACGCTGGAATCCCACCCTGTGAAGCCGACGGTAGCCATGTTCTCAAATCCTGCTACGGAGAATACCATCTCGCCGTTGCCCAGGATCAGGTCACCCGTGAATACCTGCAGCCCCGGGGAATTACCCACCACCAGCTTGCCGCTGTTCAAGGTAATGGCAGAGAAGGTGCCACTGCCCTGCACCGTGCCACCGCTCACCGTGATGGTACTGGAGCTGGAGATGGTACCGTCCTTGTTAACCAGGGTGGATCCAGATTCCACCTTCAGCGAATCTGTGCTATACGAGGCATCCGCCACCGTCAGCTTGGAACCATTGCTCACCGTGGTATCGCCGGAAACCGCAGCCGTCATTTCCTTCACCATGAGGTTCGAGTTATCCAGAGAAACGGATTTGGCGCTCAGCTTCGCCTTCTTGGAGGCGTTCTCCTCCGTTGCGCCAATCAGCACCACATTGGAGCCTCTGGTCACACGGAACTCACCAACCGAGTTCTTGCCGCTCAGACCACGCAGGTACATGGTGGCAGAGTCAACCGTTGTGGTGTTCTCTACCTTGAGAGCCGCGTCTCTGGTGGACACTACATAGGAATCACCGGAAATCTCCAGATCCTCAGCCATGATATCCACACCGCGACCAGTAATGATAGTCTCGCCGAGCACGTCCATATCCTTGGCGCGCATGCGGATTGTCTGGCGGGAAATCACCATCGAGGTTCTTGTATCACCTGTTTCATTGCCGTCGGAATCGACATAGTGGAGCTTGTCGAAGACAAGGGAATCGCCCATGACATCGTAGGTGCCCATCTCATCATCCGAGTCCGAATAGCCCATGAAAGTGACATTGCCGCCGGCCAGCACATCAACACCCTTGAACGAAATATTGGGAGAAGTGAAGCGGATGTTATTCCGCTGCAGCTGGGCAAACTCGGGGAACCATTCGGCAAGCGTAGCGTTGATATCCTGGTCTGAGCTATCGCCATTGACAACGATATAATCGATAACGCCCGAGGCACCACCGTGGCTGTCTGCACTACCCTGGAAGGAGGTAAGAACAGAGCCCGATGCGGTTACAACAGCCGAGTTCACAACGTTGAGCGACTCGTGGTTCTCGTCTTCAATGTCGGTCACGAGATTGTCATTACTGTCCTTGTTATCATCACCGCCATTGTTGTCGTCACCGCCATTGTTGTCGTCGCCGCCGCCGTTGTCATCATCTTCGCCGTCGCCTTCTTCTTCATCATCGATAACCGACAAGACAATGCCAGTAGTGCCTGCAACAGCAATACCGATACCGAGGCCCAAAGCCTTCCATTTAGCCGTTTTGATTGATTTGTAAGCCTTGATAGCGCCACCCACAACCGCGGCTGTGCCACCTACAACACCGGCAATTTCCATAACTTCGCCAGCAGTAATGCCACTATCGCCCCCACCGTCGCCGCCGCTGTCGCCTGCGTCGCCGCTGTCACCGCTGTCGCCGCTGTCACCACTATCGCCGCTATCGCCGCTATCGCCACCGGTATCAGCATTGGATTCGCTATTGACGATATCATCTGTAATGTCATCCACCTCCTTGGCTTCCACGAAATCGCCGGAAGAGGTATCGCTGTAAACATCAGCAGTAGAGGGATTGGTCACACCACCTTCCATCGAACTACTCACATCGAATCCTTCAAGCATGGCGGCATACTCGAGGTCTGTGTCGTATGTAAGGAGCCCCGACACCTGAAGCTTGCCATTGAACTCAGCGAACTTCATGAGGAGGGCGTTCGTTACATGCAAGTCGCCCTGACCATAGAAAACGGAATCCTTACACAAGGTAATGGATTTATCGGTCATCGA
>JAFNWZ010000385.1 GCA_017379255.1 Akkermansia sp.
GGGCTATGAATTTCGCTCGCCTTGCTCGCCAATAAATTACAATTTCTCGAGATATGCAGAGTTATCAGAAGCCCCCGTTCAGTTCTTATACACGCGGGGAACGCGGCCGGAAATGCTGGTGATGATATTGCTGGGGATGGTCTTGGCGCGGGAGGTCAGCTCTGCCCAGGGGACATTCGGCCCCAGGATTTCTGCTACATCGCCAGCCTGTACGCCGCTTACATGGGTGACATCCACCATAATCTGATCCATGGTGACTCGGCCAAGCACAGGGCAGTATTCTCCATTCAGATACACGCGTGCCCCGGTGTTGGAAAGATAGTGCAGGTAGCCGTCTCCAAAACCCAGGCCGATGGTGGCCACCCGGGTGGGGCCGTCGGTGATATAGGTGTGGTTGTAGGATACGCCGTGGTCGCTGGGCAGGGTGCGCAGCAGGGTGACGCGGCTGTAGAGGGTCAGGGTGTTTCGCAGTTCGCGGTTGTGCGGTGAGGGCATGGGGGAATAGCCGTAGAGAATGCGGCCCAGACGCACCATGTTGGTGCTGGGTGCTTTATAGTTGAACACGGCCGAGCTGCTGCAGAGGTGCCGGTAGGGGATGTTCAGATAGGTGCTCAGCTCTTCCACTGCGCTTTCGTAGGCGCGGATCTGGCGGTGGGTGAAGGTGATATCTTCTGCTGCGGCGGAAAGGTGGGAATACACGCCCTCGATATCCAGGTATTCAAAATCAGCCAGGCGCGCGCCCATTTCTCCCAGCGTGTGGGGCAGGAGTCCGGCGCGGCCCATACCGGTGTCCACGTTGATATGCAGGTGGACTTTCTTGTCGTACAGCTGGCCGAGTGAATTGTAGTGCGCGGCTTCCTCCAGACTGGAGAGCGCCACTCGCCACCCGTTCTGCACAATCATCTCGCGTTCTGCCGGGAAACACGGGCCCAGAATGAACGGATATGTCCTGCATCCTGCGGCCTGCACCCGGGCTGCCTCTGCCGGGGTGGCCACGCCGAAGAATTCCAGGTCGCAGTCATCGAGAGCCTTGACTACGCCTTCGATGCCGTGGCCGTATGCTTCAGCCTTCACGATGGCCATCTGCTTGTGGCTGGGCAGCACGCGCCGCACGACGGAGAGATTGTGCCGCATGGCGGCTGTGTCTACCTCAGCCCAGGCGCGGAAGAGAGATGTGTCCTGCATGTGTTCATTCTAAGCCCCGTGGAGACCGATTGCAATACTAATCCGCCGTTTCCAGCGGAAAAAATACGATACAGACAGGTATCTCGCTTGAAATTATGTTTTTTTTCGCATATACTGCGCGCGTGAATATGCATGCAATCCTTTTAACTACCGATCCGCTCAAGTCGACAGGCTGGGGGCTTATGGAGCTTTTTGAAAAAGGTGGCCCTCTGATGTGGGCTTTGCTTTTCCTTTCCGTTGTGGCATTCATGGTGATGTTCGTGTGCTTGTGGACAACGCGCACATCTGCCGTTCTGCCGGGGCGTATGGTGATGTCGGTGGAGTCCTGCATCCGCCGCAAGGATTATGCCGGGCTCATGAGCATGTGTGAGCGTGATGGCTCCAGCTTTGCCCTCACCATGCATGTGATTGTGATGTTCCTGCAGCGCAACCCCCGCGCCGGCATTGAAGAGGTGCGCGAAGTTGCTTCTGCAGAGGGTGCCCGCCAGACGAATATCCTGACCCGCCAGATTAACTGGCTTTCCGATATTGGCGCCATTGCTCCCATGATTGGTCTGCTGGGCACCGTGGTGGGCATGATGAAGACTTTCATGGAGATGGCTGCCGGCAATTTCGAGGGCGTGAAGCAGATGCAGATGGCACACGGTATTGCAGAGGCCATGATTACTACCGCAGGTGGTCTGGTGCTGGCTATTCCGGCCATGGGTGCCTATGTGTTCTTCCGCAGCCGCATCCAGAAGCGCATTGCGGACATGGAGGTAGCCGTGACGCATATTCTGTCTGTGGTTTCCGTGCAGATGGACCGCGAGCGCCGTCTGGGAAATTCCTACCAGCGTGGCGCAACGCAGGAAGTGCTGGACGAAGAGGATTTTTAATGCCCCAGAGGCCTCCCGCTGCCAATCATCATGAAGTTTAACACCAAAATTCCAGAGCCAATCGGATTCCAGCTTGCCCCCATGCTGGACGTGGTGTTCCTGTTGCTGATTTTCTTTGTGGTCACCCAGAAATTCATCCTCAATGAGCAGGATCTGAAGGTCAAGGTGCCCACAGCTCCCAAATCCACCGAGGAAACGTCACGCGCGATTGATGAAATCATCATCAATGCCCGTGAGGAAGACGGTGATTTGATTATCACCATTGACCGCGAGGTGTTCACCCGCGAGAAGCTGCATGCCATGCTGACCCGCATGATTGCCGTGAACCCGAACCAGCCGGTGCGTATCCGCGGCGATGCGCAGATGAGCTGGCAGCGCATGGCGGATGTGATTTCCACCTGCTCGCAGGCTGGTGTGTGGAATGTATCGTTCTCCAAACAGATGCCCGAGGCAAAGAAGTAATTTGCCTCGGCTTTTCTGCTGTCCGCATGGTTTGATTTTTTTTCCCTTCCGTTTTATGAAGACTCCTTTTTCTACCGCTATAGTACTGGGTGTATCACTTGTGCCGGCCCTGGCGCAGGAACCGGCGACGGATGCGCCGCTGGTTGCCAATGCCGAGGCAGACGGCTATGCCATTGCAGAACAGCTGTATGCCCAGGCCCGCAGTACGAATGACCCGGCCATGCGGGCCCAGGCCATGGGCCGCGCTGCCCAGTTGTTCGGCAACTTTGCACAGCGATTCCCGAAATCTGCCAACTGCGAGAAAGCGTTGTACCTGCAGGCTATCTGCCAGGCCGAGGCAGGTGACGCCGAGGGCTCGAACAATACCCTCGGCACTCTGGCAAACAGCCACAAGGGCGAATACGCCGCCGCTGCTGCCTACAAGCTGGCCAACCAGGCCACGGAACGCCAGATGTGGCAGAAAGCCATGGGTTACTACCACATCACCGTGCGTGAAACGCAGCGCGCCGAGCTGCGCAATGATGCGTTGTACCGCCTTGGCCGTGCGCAGCTGCAGACCGGCAAGCGAAAAGAGGCGGAATCTACTTTCCGCACCCTGCAGGTGATGCAGGGAATCGACCCGCTCATTCTCCAGACCTCGCTGCTGTCCATGGCGCAGATGAAGACGGAGGATGGTAACGACGCGGAGGCTTATTCTCTTTTCTGCAACATTCTGGGCATGAAGACCCTGGATGACCGCGTGCGCGGTACGGCAACCCTGCAGGCGGCGCGACTGGCTGCCCGCCTGGGCAAGACGGATGAATCCCAGAAGCTTTACAGCCGCCTGACGGGTATGAAGGGTATGGAGAAGTATGCAGGCGAAGCGCAGATGGAAAGCATCCTTTCGCTGTACAAGGCCGGCAAGTATGCCGATGTTGTGCGCCGTGCGTCTACTCAGGCCACGCGTCTCGACGACCCCGCCAAGGAGGCGCGCCGTGCCATCATCGTGGGGCAGTCTGCCATGGAAATCCGCCAGTATGAAGCGGCTGCGGTCTGGTTCGAGATGGCTGAGAATGCCCAGCCCGGCACGGCTCTGGCCGCAGATGCCGGCTACCGCCGCATGATTTGCGTGCAGCAGATTCGCGGTGCCAATTTCTTCCAGCAGGCTGAGAAGTACCTGGGCACATACGCCAAGACCGGCAGCGTCACGGCCGGGCTTCCCTGCGTGGATCTGGTGCGCCTCATGTATGCAGACCGTCTCATGACCTCGGATACCGCCGCCGCTGCCCGCCAGTTCGATGCGCTCAATTTCGAGAACCTGCCCGAGGCGGTGCGCCCGGACGCCATGTACAAGAAAGCCTGGACGGCGGCTCAGGGGGCTACGTATGACCCGGTTCCCACCCTTAACCGTTACATTGAAAACTATGTGGCCGACCACCGCATGCCCGATGCGCTGACGCTGCGCGGCACGTTCCACGGCAAGGCTGGCAAGGTGGGCGAGGCTCTGGCTGATTACGACCGCGTGATTCGCGATTACCCTGATTCTGATTCCGTGGCAGTGTGCTGGCAGCGCGCGGCCAAGCTCTGCGCCGGGCGTGATGCGGATAAGATGGTGCATTACTATAAAGGCTTCATCAAGCACTGTGGTGAGATGACCAGGCAAGGCAAGCAGGTGAAACCCGGTGCTCTGGCAGAGGCTCATTACAATGTGGCCGGTGTGCTGGCTGATAAAGACCCCGCTGCGGCTGTGACTCACTTCCAGGAAGCCCGCACGCTGTATCCGGAGCAGTATGCCTCGCTGGTGGATTTGCGCCTGGTGCAGTGCTTCTTCAAGATGAAGGATGCAGAGAATCTCAAAAAGTCGCTCGAGGTGCTGGAGCGCAGCAACCAGGCATCGTACAACGCGCTGCCTCCCGCTATTCTGCGCTGGTGCGGCTGGACCTGCTTCCAGTCACACGATTACCTGGCGGCAGATAAATACCTCTCTGATGCGCTGGTGCGTGAACCGCGTGAAAAATACACTGCAGCCGACGGCAGCGAGCAGGAACGCCCCAAGGTGGAGCCCATTGTGTGGAAAACGCTGGCCAAGGCGCGTCTGGAGCTGCGTCTCTATGCCCGCGGCCTTACCGCGGCGGAATACTACGTTTCCATGGAATCCCAGCCTTACCGCAAGGCAGAGGGTATGCGTGACCAGGCCATGCTGCTGCTGGGGCTGAACCGTGGTGCAGAGGCCCGCAAGCTCTGCGAGTCTGCCATAGCCATGGGTATTGACGGGCCTATCAAATCGACCCTGTTCATTGCGCTGGGGGATGCTTGGTACATTGACCGCGAATATAGTGAAGCTGCCAAGTACTATGGGCGCACGGCCAACGTGGTGAGCGATAAGGAACTCAAGCCGCTCGCATTGTATAAGATAGCCACCGCTCTCAAGAAATGCAACCGCGCGGGCGAAGCCGCCCAGTACGAGCAGGCGCTGCACACGGAATTCCCGCAGTGGACGCCCAGTGCCAATGTGCTCCATTTCATGGAGGAAAAGGACCGACCTGCAGCCCAGTAACTCTGCCTGAGCCATGTTTTACTCTCCCTCCCCGAACCGCCGCAAAAGCTGGTTGCGCCTGCTGACTGTGGGGCAGAAGAAGCTCATGGCTGTGGGGGCGCTGGTTCTGGTGCTCTTTGTTGCCTTGCTTTCGGTGCTGGGTGTGTATGCCTACCGCGCGATGCAGTATGATATGTCTCGCGTGGGGGCAGGGCTGGTCAATAATTCCCTCTACGATTCGCAGGGAAGCATGATTGCTTCGCTGGCAGAGGATGAGGCCTGCGTAGTGACGCGCGAGGAATTGCCGCAGCACCTCATCAATGCTTTCGTTGCCCGCGAGGACGAACGCTTTTTTGAGCACAATGGGGTGGTTATCAGTTCCGTCATCCGCTCTGTGCTACGTAATCTGCAATCCATGCGTTATGAGCAGGGGGCTTCCACCATCACCATGCAGCTCACGCGCAATGTGTACGAACTGAGCGGTAAATCCATGGACCGCAAACTGCTCGAAGCTATGCTCGCGCAGCGGATTGAGCGCCATTTTGATAAATACGCCATTCTTCAGCAATACCTGAGCCGCATTTTCTACGGTCAGAACTGCTATGGGGTGAAAGCGGCCGCCCGCCATTATTTCGGCAAGAGTGTGCGTGACCTGAACCTGGTGGAATGCGCCACGCTTGCGGGGCTGGTGCGCGCGCCGTCTTTATTCAACCCTGTTACCAGCATGGAAAGCGCCATGCAGGTCAAGAAGGAAACCTTGCAGCGCATGCTGGAATGCGGAATGATTACCAGCGAGGAATGCCACCAGTCTACGCAGGCTCCCATCGTGTTGCGCCGTGGTTCGGCGGCTGAATCGGCAGGCAGCTCGTATGCCGTTATGTGGGCTCAGCATGAGCTGGAGGGCATCCGGGCCGAAGTGCCGGAGCATTCCGGCGGCATTTCCGTGGTGTCGAGCCTGAATCTGCCCTTGCAGCAATACATGGAAAATGCGGTGGAGGCTGCGCTTACTGCCGTGGAGCGCCCTGGTATGTACCCGGAAGCCTGGCTGGCGGGGATGCCTCCTGAAACGGCTGAGGCCACGCGCACGGCATACGCCCGGCTGCGCCGCCCCAAGGACCTCAAGGTGCGTGGCGAAAATAACGACCTCTCGGGATTGCTGCAGTGCTGCGCCCTGGTGGTGGATGCCCGCCGCAACCACCGCGGCAAGATTCTGGCTCTGGTGGGCGGACGCAGTGCAGCAGATGGGATTGACCGCTGGCAGGGCAGCGTGCGCCCGGGGCGCGCGGCTGCTCCGTTTTTGTTCTGCTGCGCGTGCCTGCCTGGTGGGGAGAATATGCACATTGTGGCTCGCAGCACAGAGGTGACCGGCGAGCGGCTGGGTTATGATGTGGTGCGTTCGTTCTACGAATCTCTGAAATTGAAGAACGTTGAAATTCCTGCCCGTGAACAGGCCTTGTACCTGTACAACGGTATGTTCCGGATGCGCCGTCTGGATCTGGCCCGCCTGTTGTTCTGCCTGCAGAACGAGGGGCGTGGGTACAGGCTCAGCATGGTCAATGCCATCTGGAACCAGAATCGCCAGCTTATTTACAACTACGAGCCCGAAAAATCCCCCGAATATATCCGCCGCGAAAGCGCCACTGCCGTTTCCTCCCTGCCTCCATTCCATGTGACTGAGGGAGAGCCGGTCACCATGAATGAGACTCTGCCCGAGGGCGGCGGCCAGTGGACCATGGTATTCCGCAACCGCGGGGTGTGCGCCTTTGTGTGGATGGGGTTCGATGATGCGTCGCATCCGCTGGCTTCTGCCCGGGAGCTGCGCCCGTTGTTATCGCGCGCCTCCATGAATCTGGCCCGCGAGATTTTTGACAAGGCCCGTGCTGAGTTGCGCGCCCAGCAGCAGAAGGCTGAGGCCGCCAGACAGACTCCTGCATCATGATGCCCGATTATTCAGCCTACCTGGAAGCCGCCCGCGCTGCGGCTCTGCTTGCCGGGGCGTTCCTGCGCGAGCAGTTCCACACTGTCAAGCAGGTGGATGAAGCCTTGCTGCATGATATCAAACTGCGGCTGGATAAGGAAGCTCAGGCGCTGATAGCCCACAGTCTCCTGGCCGCGTTTCCGCAGAGCTCCATTCTGGGCGAGGAGGGTAATGAAGGAAATTCGGCCGCGGAATACCTGTGGATTGTTGACCCCATTGATGGCACGGTCAATTATTTTTACGGCATTCCGATTTTCTGCGTGAGCATAGCGCTGCAGCACTGCGGCAAGCTGGTGCTGGGGTGCGTGTATGACCCGATGCAGCAGGAATGTTTTGAAGCCATAGCCGGACAGCAGCCGCGGTTGAATGGTGTGCCCGTTTCTGTTTCCACGCGCACTGAAATGCGCGAGGCAGTGGTCTTTATCGGCCATGGCACGCATGATGGTTCGGGTGATGCCGGCATCCGCCGTTTTGCTCATCTTTCCCGCCAGGTCCGTAAAATCCGCATTCTGGGTTCAGCCGCGCTGACGCTCTGCTACATAGCCGCCGGACGGTTCGATGCGTATGTGGAAGGCCGCATCTGCCTGTGGGACTTTGCCGCGGCCCGCGTTATTCTTGAAGCTGCCGGCGGTATGCTGGAATTTGAACCGCATAGCGCCGATGGCATCAAAGGGTCAATCATGGCGTGGAATGGCCGCATCCCGTTGCATGCCGCTCTGAAAATGGAAGATTAAAAGCTCATGAACACCTCTCCCTCCGTCCGCCATCTTGCCTGGAAATGCCTGCTGCGCTGGTCGCAGGGCGGTATATTTGCCGAGACTCTGGTAGCCCGGGCCGCGGCTGAGCACAAACTGTCTCCGGCTGACCGTTCTCTGCTGCAGGCCATTGTATATGATACGCTGCGCCACCTCAGCTGGCTTGACCATATCCGCCAGACGCTGCGCCCCGGCAAACTGGAGGAAAAGATGCGTTGGCTGGTGCTGGTGGGGCTTTGCCAGTTGTTCATACTGCGCCAGGCAGAGCATGCTGCTGTGAGTGAAACGGTGCGGCTTGCCCCGCAGCGGGTGCGCGGCGTGGTCAATGGTATGCTGCGCAATGCGGTGCGCCGCATGCAGGAATTCACTGCCGGGCGTGCGAAACTACCGCCGGCAGTGCGTTATTCCACGCCATCCTGGCTGGTGAAGCGCTGGCTGCGCGAGTTCGGGGAGACCGAGACCTGCGCCATGCTGGAATGGAATACCCAGACTCCCCCGGTGTATGCCCGCGTGAACCCGGTGAATCCGCCCACCTCCATTCCGGAGACATGGGAATCCCTGCCACACCTGCCGGGCTGGTATAAGCTGCATGGCTCGTTGCCTCTGGATGCTTTGAGGGCAGGGCAGGTGTATGTCACCGACCCTTCCACCCGCTACTGTGTGCAGTTACTGGCGCCTCAGCCCGGTGAACGCGTGCTCGATGCCTGCGCGGCGCCTGGTGGCAAGTCTGCGGCTATGCTGGCCGCCACCGGAGGAAATCTTGACCTGCTGGCTACGGATGTGGAGAGCTTCCGCCTTAAGCCTTTGCGCGAGAATCTGCTGCGTGCCGGAGGCAAGCAGGTGCAGGTGGCCCTGCATGATTGGACTCGCCCATGCCCGGCAGAATGGCTGGGGGCGTTTGATGCGGTGCTGCTCGATGTGCCGTGTTCTAACAGTGGCGTGTTGCAGCGCCGCGTGGATGCCCGCTGGCGATTGAGTGCGGAGGAAATGACGCGCCTGGCCGCCCTGCAGCTTTCCATTCTGGAGCAGGCCTGCGTGGCGGTGCGCCCTGGTGGACGCCTGGTCTACAGCACTTGTTCCATTGACCGGGAGGAAGACCGCGCCGTTGTAGAGGCTTTCCTGGCAACCCATAAGGAGTTTTCTCTGGAAAACGAATATCTTGCCCTGCCGCATCGGGAGCAGGCAGATGGCGCCTACGCCGCCTTGCTGCGCCGCGTAAAATAAGGGAATTTATAAAAAAAAGCTCGCTTTCTCTGGTTTGGGCGTTATAATAAATAACGAACCACATTTCCGCCTCATCTACCATGATTACAAAGAAGCTCACCATCCAGAATAAACTTGGTATTCACGCCCGTCCTGCCGCGCAGTTTGTGCGCGTGGCCAGCCGTTTCCAGGCCGATGTCTCGGTGGAGAAGGATGATGAAGCTGTGGATGGCAAGAGTATTATGGGCCTTATGATGCTGGCCGTAGGCTGGGGGGCTGAGGTTTCGGTCACCGCTGACGGCCCGGATGAGGCAGAGGCCATGGCTGCTCTTGAAGAGTTAATCAATGGCAAGTTCGGCGAGGATTGATTCCCTCGCCGTTGGTTTATCACCCCTTCACCCACATTCCGGTTATATGAGCGAGGGTTTTGAGCGCCGGTTCAAAGGGCAGCCTGTTTCTCCCGGCATTGCCATGGGGCGGTTGCGTGTGGAGGCCCGCGGTTGTTCTGCCCCCCTCATCAGAACTATCCTTCCCACAGAGATTGAGGCCGAATGGCAGCGCTTTGAGGATGCCCTTACCCGCACCGAGTCGGAAATAACGGTGCTGAAGCAGCGCGTGGAGGAGCTGAGCGGCGCTTCTGAAGCCGCGATTTTTGACGCGCACCTCCTCTTCCTGCGTGACCGCATGATTCTTTCCCGCCTGCGCAAGGAAATGCCGAAGCGGCTGCAGAATATCGATTCGGTTTACTACGCGGTGGTGCAGAATTTCATGGAGGCCATGCGCCTGGTGGATGATGCGTACTTGCGCAGCCGCGTGGCTGATATCGGGGACGTGTTGCAGCGCGTGCTCAAGAATCTGGATACCGGCGGGGCCAAGACCCGCAAAAACAAGCCGGTGAGCAAGGAACCCTGCGTGCTGGCGGCGCATGACCTTGCCCCCAGCGACACGGCAGACCTGGACTCCCAGAACGTCCTGGGCTTTGTCACGGAGGCTGGTTCGGCTATTTCCCACACGGCCATTCTGGCTCGCTCGCTCGGGCTGCCCGCAGTGGTGGCTGTGCCTAACCTGGTCATGGAGTCCCGCGTGGGCCAGCCCGCCATCCTGGACGGTTACAACGGCGTTCTCATCCTGAATCCCACCCAGGAGACATGTGAGCATTACAAACTGCTGCAGGCGGAAAAGGAAAAGGCTTACCAGGCTTTAGTCGATATGAAGGACCTGCCCGCTGAGACGCGGGACGGTCGCCGCATCCATCTGGCCTGTAATGTGGACTTTGTGCATGAATACAGCGCGGTGAAGCGTTCCGGGGCAGATGGCGTGGGGCTGTACCGTACGGAGTTCTTCCTTCTTGGCGGAGACGGCCTGCCCGATGAGGAGGCACAGTACCAGCATTACCGCCGCCTGGTGGAGGAATGCGCCCCTCAGGAGGTGATTTTCCGCACGCTGGATTCCGGTGGTGACAAGCTGCCTTTTGAAGTGCTGGAAGAGAAGGAGGATAACCCCTTCCTGGGCTGGCGCGGTATCCGTGTATCGCTGAGCCGCCCCGCCATTTTCAAGGAACAGCTGCGCGCCATTCTGCGCGCTTCGGCTCATGGTAAGGTGGGGGTCATGTTCCCCATGGTTTCCGGCCTTACGGAGGTCAAGGATGTACAGGATATTCTGGAGGATTGCCGCCGGGAACTCCGCGAGCGCGGGCAGGCTTTTGATGAGAACATGCGCGTGGGTATCATGATTGAGGTGCCGAGTGCTGCCATGATGGCCGATGTCCTCGCCCGTTATGTGGATTTCTTCTCCATCGGCACAAATGACCTGACCCAGTATACCATTGCCGTAGACCGCGTGAACTACCGCGTGGCCAGCATGTTCCGCTCCACTCATCCAGGCGTGATACGCCTGATTCATAAGACGATTGAGGCCGGCATACCCACCGCTATCTGCGGTGAGATGGGCGGCGATATCACCCTTGTTCCCTTGCTGGTCGGCCTGGGCGCCACGGAGCTCTCCGTGGGGGCGCACCTGCTGCCGCTCATCCGCTTTGCCATCCGCCATCTCAACTATGATGAATGCCGGGAAATGGCGCAGCTGGCACTTCAGGCAGAAGATTCCCGCACCATCCGCTCGCTTTCCAAGGCTGTGGCTCTGCGGTCTTACCCGAACTTGTTTGAGTAAGATCTCGCTGCAGACGAAATTCTTTCCTCCCTGCGGGCCGGCGATAACGCCACCTGACTTTCTTCCACTTCATAAGTCGTAATTCGACCCGGTTAATTTTCTGTGGTAAATTGAACGCGTCCCGGGTAAAATCCGAGCCAGCGGAGAAGTCGATGAAAAATCCCAACTAACGAGAAAAGAATCAGATTATGCTCAAATCATCATCGACTTCCCGTCTCATCCTTCGTACCTCCGGACGCTTACCACGGAAGCGTGATATACCCCAGCAGGCGCAGCAGCCAGGCATTCAGCGCCAGCAGTGCCAGCAGGTACAGGAAAATAATCCACCCCGCGCTCACCAGCTGGCGGGGCTTGTTCACCACGCTGCCGCGCCCCATCACAACCTTGCGGTTCTGCTGGGCGAAGATGACATCCTCATTCGCTGATAATTCCTCTCTCATGCGGCAACAGCGGCACTCTACCATAAAACCGCCCGGCTTGCAATCCTATTCTCCGAGTTTAGGGGAAGGGACACATGTGATGTTCCATTGTTGCGCGTGATTCAGGCTTGCTTCGCGGGCTGGTATCCGTTAGAATGGGCGCAGGATGAAATCTTCATACTCATTTGCGGAATTCGTGGCGCGGTTGTTCTGCCTGCTGCTCGGGTTGTTTGTGCTGGCGCAGGGAATAGCGCTGACGATTCTTGCCAATCTAGGTACCGATGCCATTACGAGCCCGGCTCTGGTGGCGCATCTGCTGCTGGGTACACAGCCAGGCGGGGCGGGGTACGGGTGGTGCACAGTCGGCAATATGCTTATCTGTGTGCATGTTACCCTTGTGCTGATGCAGATTCTGCTTCTCCGCAGCAAATACCGCCCCATCCAGTTGCTGCAGATAGTGAATGCCCTCCTCCTGGGAGCGATGCTGGATGCGTGCCTGAGTTATACGGTGCTGCTGCCTGTGCCGAATTATGCGGCAGCGCTGGGGTATACCCTTGCCGGCTGCGGTGTCTCGGCGTTCGGTATCTTCACCTTTGTGAAGGCGAATCTCGTGCCTCTCTCTGCCGAGGGGCTCTGCCTCGCTATCAGCCGCACGTTCAACTGGCGTTTCAGCCGGGTCAAGGTCGGGGTGGATTGCTCGATGCTGGGTATTGCCGTGGCAGCCTCCCTGCTGTTGCTGGGTACGCTGGCCGGAGTGCGTGAGGGGTCGCTTATCTGTGCGGTGAGCACGGGGTTCGTCATCGGGTTGTTTTTCCGCCATTGCCCTGTCTGGGATAAGTTCTTTGCCTTGGCCGGGAGGAGGGGGATTCCTTCCGGATGCAAAGATACGCTGGCCTGATACCTTAAAAAGCTTGCTTTTCTCTTCCGGCTGTTGTAGCCTTGCGCGCTGCATACAGCAAAACATATAACCGGATAAGGATATGGACATCAAGACACTTTATTCTGTAGAACAGATTCAGGAGGCTGTGCAGCGCACAGCCCGGGAGATTGAAGCCCGTTTTGGAAACGAAGAGCCCGTGGTGGCGCTCTGCCTGCTGAACGGTGCTATCTGGTACGCCGCAGACCTGCTGCGCTGCCTGCCCGCTAATTTTGAATTGCAGACTGTCCGCATTTCCAGTTATGCCGGCACGGAGAGTACGGGCGAGCTCTTCTGGCACAATACTCTGCCGGAATGCGAGGGAAAACGCGTGCTGGTGATTGACGATGTGCTGGATACCGGCCTGACCATGCGCGCTGTGTGCGAGGCTCTCCGCAAGGCTGGTGCCACGATGGTGCTTTCAACAGTGGCGGTGGATAAGGAAGGCCGCCGCAGCCATGAGTTCGATGCTGATTTTGCTGCCTTGCACTGCGGGAATCTCTTCCTTGTCGGTTACGGTCTGGATTACAATGGGAAATACCGTAACCTCCCTTACATCGGCTACGTGGAGAACTGATTTTTCCTTCTGTTAACTGAGCGCCGGCGGGGGCTTTTCCCCGGCGGAACGGGCAGGGCGGGCAGCGCTATACAGGCGTTGCCCGCCTTGCTTGTTACCTGAATGGAGCGTGGAAAGCCGGAATGGCGAACTTTCTGCCCAAATTCTCTAAAATTCGTGTTGCAAGTTCGTGTCTGGTGTGGTATTTTACAAGCACCATGATTACAGGTACTACTCATAAGAAGGCTGCTGAGTGGGTCGAACAGATTCGCCAGCTCTGCAAACCCGATTCCGTCTACTGGTGCGACGGTTCCGAGGAAGAGAACACCAAGCTCTGCGACATGCTCGTGGAGAAAGGCACCTACATCCGCCTGAACCCCGAGAAGCGCCCCGGCTGCTTCCTGGCTCGTTCTACTCCTTCTGACGTGGCCCGCGTAGAGGAACGCACATTCATCTGCTCCGAAAAGGAGGAAGACGCTGGTCCTACCAACAACTGGAAGTCCCCGGCTGAGATGCGCGCCATCCTCAACCCCTACCTCGATGGTTCCATGAAGGGCCGTACCATGTACGTGATTCCTTTCTGCATGGGCCCGCTTGATTCCCCCCTGGCCAAGATCGGTATCGAAATCACCGACTCCGCCTACGTGGTGACCAACATGCGCATCATGACCATCATGGGTGAGAAGGTGCTCAAGCGCCTCGAGGACGAAGTGAACGGCGGTGGCAATCCCAAGCGCGACGGCTACGGCGACTTCGTTCCCTGCCTCCACACCGTGGGTGCTCCCCTTGAGCCCGGTCAGGAAGACGTGACCTGGCCCTGCAACAACGAAGAGAAGTACATCTGCCACTTCCCCGAGACTGGCGAGATTATCTCCTACGGTTCCGGTTACGGTGGTAACGCCCTGCTCGGCAAGAAGTGCCTTGCTCTCCGTATCGCCACTGGTATCGCCCGCAAGAACGGCTGGATGGCTGAGCACATGCTCATCCTCGGCATCACCGACCCCGAGGGCCGCAAGTCCTATGTGACCGGCGCATTCCCCTCTGCCTGCGGCAAGACCAACCTGGCCATGGTTGTGCCCCCGCCCGCACTGGCTGCCAAGGGCTGGAAGACCAGCATCATCGGCGACGACATCGCCTGGATCTGGCCCCACGAGGACGGCACCTTCCACGCCATCAACCCCGAAAACGGTTACTTCGGTGTGGCTCCCGGTACTTCCTACAAGTCCAACCCCATCGCCATGGACACCATCAAGGAGAACATCATCTTCACCAACGTGGGCCTGACCGACGACGGTGACGTATGGTGGGAAGGTATGGACGGCGAGGCTCCTGCCCACGCCATCGACTGGCAGGGCAACGACTGGACTCCGGATTGCGGCCGCAAGTGCGCTCACCCGAACAGCCGCTTCACCGCTCCCGCTTCCCAGTGCCCCACGCTCGACCCCGAGTACTACAACCCCGAGGGTGTGTCCATCAGCGCATTCCTCTTCGGTGGCCGCCGCGCTACCACCATGCCGCTCGTATTCCAGTCCAAGGATTGGAACCACGGCGTGTACGTGGGTGCTACCATGGGCTCTGAGATGACCGCCGCCGCCTTCGGCCAGATTGGCCAGGTGCGTCGCGACCCGATGGCCATGAAGCCCTTCATTGGCTACAATGTGGGTGACTACTGGCAGCACTGGCTGGATATGGGCACCAAGACCTGCGCTTGCAAGCTGCCCAAGATCTTCAACGTGAACTGGTTCCGCAAGGACGCCGAGGGTAACTTCGTATGGCCCGGCTTCGGCGACAACATGCGCGTGCTCGACTGGGTGCTCCGCCGCTGCCGCGGTGAGGTGCAGGGCGTGGAAACCGCTCTGGGTATCTCCCCCACCTTCGAGGAACTCGACACCGATGGTCTGAAGGACTACGACGAAGCTGCTTTCAACACCAACATGACCATTTCCGCTTCCGAGTGGAAGGCTGAGCTCGAGTCTCAGACCGAGCTGTTCGCCATGGTCGGTGACAAGCTGCCCGCCGAGCTTGAAGCCCAGCGCCAGGCTATGCTCGCCAAGTTCTGATTGAACGAAGGCCAGCTGAAAAGCTAAGCTAAAGCATCTGCCGTCTTTCTTGCGAAAGGCGGCAGATTGCTTTATGTACGAAGTACGAGGTTGGAGGTACGAAGTGTTGTACTTCCTGCGCGCTATGCGCGCAGCGGCAAGGAAATGTAGCCAGCGTGCCGCTCATGCGTATGGTAAGCCGGATGGTTGCCCGGCGTTCAGCCGGGCGGGCAGTAAGCGCAGCCCTGCATCTCCCTCCCCGCAGGCGCAGCCTGCCTGTCTCCATACTTCGTAATTCGTACTTCCTTACTTCGTACTTCAATTTGTGTCATCACTCTTGCAATTTTTTTTGCTTGTGGTAGTATACAGGCACAGCGCGGGTATAGCTTAATGGTAAAGCTCCAGCCTTCCAAGCTGATCCTGCGGGTTCGATTCCCGCTACCCGCTTCAAACACCGGCAACAGCAGATGCTGCTGCCGGTGTTTTGTTTTGCCGGGATAAAAAGAGACTGTTGCTTGAAATAGTCTGCGCTTTGAGCGCGTACATGTGTTATATGAACCATCTACCTATTCTTCTCTTTGCTTTTATGCTTTTCTCCGCGCCCTCCCGGGCTGAATTGGTTGGGCAGGAACTCACGCCGGCGCAGCAACTGGCGAGGCTCAACATTAACCCGGAGAAATACAATGAGACGCTGGCCAGGATGGGGCCCGACAAGAAGAACGCTGAGCGGTTAGAATGGCTCCTGGCGGCAGGAGCAGATGTGAACCACATCCATGCATTTTCGGAGGGGGATACAGTAACCGCTCTGACCGTAGCGGCAAGATCCGCTGCCCGCTATGATAATGTTGAGTATGTGCGCCTGTTGCTGGAGGCTGGAGCAGACCCGAACCTGAAAGCGTATGGTGGGCGCACGCCGCTGCATATTGCTATTGAGAGTTGTGGAACGAAAGAAATCAGCACGAGTGACATTGAGCTTGTTGAATTGCTGCTGGAAACCGGAGCCGACCCGGATGCTCAGGATGAAGCAGGGGATACGCCCCTTCACAAAGCGGTGTGTCAACCGGCGTTGGTGTCGATGTTGCGTAAGGCAGGGGGCGACGTGACTAAACTCAATAAGGAGGGATTGCCGCCGTTGCATCGCTATTTGAGCCGCAGCTCCGGGCAGAAAGGCTCGTCCTGCGCTTTTCTGCAACTGCTTGATGCCGGGTGTGATATCAACGTGCGCGATGCCCTGGGGAATACGCTGCTGCATTCGTGCGAGCTGCTGCGCAAAACCGGTCTTTCCTTATCGGAACTCATTGCAGCCGGGGCGGATGTGAATGCGGCCAATCATCAGGGGGTTACTCCGCTGATGGTGCATGCACAGGCTCACCAGAATGATATCTTCATTCAGCTGCTGGAGGCCGGTGCAGATATAGCTCGTTGTGATGCTCAGGGGAAAACTGCCGCTGACTATGCGCGCGGTAATGCCTGGTGTGGTGATTACAATTATGCGCGTCTGGCAACAATGGCAGCAGGTGAGCCGGAGCGTGCTCATGCCACGGGGCTGTTGCACTCGCTGGTCTCGAGGTGCAGCACTGCGTATCATGCCAAGGGACAGCGCGAACTTATTTTACAAATGAAGAAAGCCCTGGAAGCCGGGGCAAACCCGAATATTCCGGACAAATTCGGCAATTCATTTGTTTTCAACGCTCTTTCGCTTTGCCGATACAAGAGCGGAAATACCGGAACGTTGATACTGGAAGCGGCTCTGCAACATGGTGGCAGCATTCACGCCCGCGACAAGGAGGGCAATACTCCCTTGCATTGTTCCGCCGGGGCAACAACCCGCGTTTTGCTGGATGCCGGGGCTGATGTGAACGCCCGCAACAATGAGGGTTCTCCTGTGATAACCAGCGTTTGCCATCATATCACGCGTCGGAATGACAGGACTCCCTGGCAGGAAAATTTGTGGCAGGCTGAGAATACCGTACTGCAGCTGCTGGAGGCCGGGGCAGACCCGAATGCTGCCGATGCCGATGGAAATACGGCTCTCCATTATTTCCTGCAGGGGACTGACTGTGAAAACGTGGTTCGCCATCTGGTGAAGGCCGGGGCGGATATGAACGCCCGTAACAAGAATGGCGCCACACCGCTGATGCTGGGTGCTGCCGGCAATGATACGCTGCACTGCTTCCTGGCTGAATTCAAACCTGAATTGAACGCCCGCGACAATCGAGGCCTCACAGCTATGCATTACGCAGCAGAGTCGGGAAACTGTCCTGCCGGGATAGCCAGAGCCGGCGGGACGACGGGCAATGCCCTGGAGGACGCCGTGTTGCTTCAGAATATTGCCGAAGTGAAGCGTCACCTTGCCGGAGGTGCAGAGGTGGATGCCCGGGGACCGCACGGCTACACCTTGTTACACTGGGCTGTGGCGAGTCGGAATGAAGAGCTGGCCGGGCTTCTGCTTCAGGCTGGTGCACATGCGGATGCCCGGAATGACAGCGGTATAACGCCCATGCAGCTTTGCTTTGCAGAAACGGATTATGACGGCTACTATCACATTGATGCAGAATGCCTCCGCTTGTTGCTGGAAGCTGGTGCGAATCCGCATGGCAGTGATGAGGAAAGTGGCGAATCATTCATCTTCTGCGCGGCTCGTGATGCCGTCGCTCTGGAGATGCTGCTGAAGCACGGTGGTTCACCCGATAGCAAGGATTCCGAAGGGACGCCTCTGTTATTTCGTGCAACAAGCGGGAGGTATGCCGGGGCAGAACCGCTTAAGGTGTTGCTGAAATACGGGGTAGACATTTACGCCCGCAATGCGGAAGGAAAGGATATTTTTGAAGCAGCCCCTGATATGGCTTATGAAGCCTGGCAAATGCTTGAAGCTGAACGCCAGAAAGGAAATGGTGCAGATACGGCGGAATGATGACCAGGGGGAAAGCTTTACTCTGCGAACCTTGCGATGCGACAAAATCAATTGCGGGCATAATATTATCTTGTGGTGGGGTGGCATTTAGTGTAGAATTGCGCCCGCAAATGACAGATAAACCGCTCCAACTTGGTCTTGCAGGGCTTGGTACCGTGGGTACCGGGGTGTTTGAGACGCTGTGCCGCAATCATGAATTGCTGGAGGCGCGCGCCCAGATGAAATATGCCGTGAAGAAAGTGGCTGTGCGCAACATGGAGCGAGCCCGCGAGGTGGAGATCGACCCGCAGATGCTCACCAATGACTGGCGGGATCTGGTGAATGACCCGGATATCGACATCATTATCGAGCTGATTGGTGGCACGACAGAGGCTTACGAGCTGGTGACCAGTGCGCTGAAAGCCGGCAAGCCGGTGGTGACGGGTAACAAGGCTCTGCTCGCAGAGCACGGCAGCGAGTTGTTCCAGCTTTCTGCCAGCAAGGGCGTGCCGCTGTATTTCGAGGCCTCCTGCGGCGGTGGTATCCCGATTATCCAGAGCTTGCAGAACTCGCTTATCTGCAATAATGTGGAGAGTATTGCCGGTATCATCAACGGCACGAGTAACTACATCCTTTCCTCCATGGAGCGCAAAGGCGTTTCTTTCGAAACCGCTCTGGCCCGGGCCCAGGTGAAGGGCTTTGCGGAGGCCGATCCCTCGCTGGATATCAACGGCTGGGATGCGGCGCACAAGGCGCTCATCCTTGCCATGCTGGCCTACGGCACACCGATTTCCCCGGAAAAGATTTCTGTGTATGGTATTGAGCGCGTGTCCGCCTCGGATTTCCGCTTTGCTCACCAGATGGGCTATACCATCAAGCTGCTGGTGGTCATCAAGCACCATGCCGATACCGATTCGCTCGAACTGCGCGTTCAGCCCAGCTTTGTGCCGCGTGAGCACCTTCTGGCCAATGTAAACGGCGTGTTCAACGCCATTGCCGTGAAGGGCGATATTGTGGGCGAGACGATTTTCTACGGCCGCGGGGCAGGCAAGAACCCGACGGCCAGCGCTGTCATCGGCGATATTGTGATGGCCATGCGTGATTTGCACCACCCGGAATTCCACACCGGCTTCCATCCGTACACGAAGACGCTGGAAATCATGCCGCAGGAGGACACCGTCACGCCGTACTATGTGCGTTTCCTGGTGCCGAGCCGCCGTTCCGGTGTGATTGCCGCCATTGCCCGGGTGCTGGCGAAGTATGATATCAGCATTGCTTCCACTTATTCAACGCCGCATGAGGATGAAGAATCTGAAAATGTGGAAAATGACCTGGTGTTCACCCTGCATGCCTGCCCCTGGGGCACGCTCAAGACCGCGCTCAAGGAAATAGTGGCAGAAGGCTGCATCGCTCCGCATCCCGCAGTGTTCCGCATCGAAACCTTTAACTCCTAATTCAGACCAACTATGGCTCTTATCGTACAGAAATACGGTGGCTCCTCCGTGGGCACCATCGACCGCATCCGCAATGTTGCCCGCCGCCTCATCGAGGTGAAGAAAGAGGGTAACAAGATTATGGCAGTCATTTCTGCCATGAGCGGCGTGACCGACAAACTCATCGGCCTGGCGCACGAAGTGATGGACAACCCGCCGGAGCGTGAGCTGGATATGCTGCTGGCCACCGGCGAGCAGCAGAGCATTGCGCTGCTCTGCATGGCTATCACCGATATGGGCTACAAGGCCATGAGTTTCACCGGCCAGCAGGCAGGTGTGTGCACCTATGGCTCCCACACCCGCGGACGCATCCACTCCATCGACCCGAAGCGCGTGCTGGAGGCTCTGGAAAATGACTACATCGTGGTATGCGCCGGATTCCAGGGCGTGACCGTGGATGGCACCATCCACACGCTGGGCCGCGGCGGTTCTGACCTTTCCGCCATTGCCATGGCAGCTGCCGTGCGCGCCGACCTGTGCCAGATTTTCACCGATGTGGACGGCGTGTACACCTGCGACCCGCGCGTGGTGAAAGATGCCCGCAAGATTTCCGTACTCTCCTATGAAGAAATGCTGGAGATGGCCTCCAGCGGTTCCAAAGTGATGCAGGCACGCTCTGTCGAATTCGCCAAGAAATTCGGCGTCGTGTTCGAAGTCCGCAATTCCATGAACAACAACCCCGGTACTATCGTGCAAGAAGAAACTTCCGCTATGGAGTCCCTCGCCGTGCGAGGCGTCTCAATCGAACGCAACCAGGCCCGCGTCACCGTTTCGGGCATCACTGCCCCCGTGGCCTACACCGCCATCATTCTCTCCGCTCTTTCTGATGCTGAGATCAACGTGGACATGATTGTGGCCAACACGGCTCACGACGGCCAGGCCCGCCAGTCCTTCACCATGAATATGAGCGACCTGGGTGCTGCCCAGGCTGCGTTGAAGAAGGTGCTGCCCCAGCTGGGTGAAAAGGCTTGTCTGGAGACAGAGGCCGGTCTTGCCAAGCTTTCTGTGGTGGGCGTGGGTATGCGCTCGCACACGGGTGTGGCTGCCACGGTGTTCCAGTCTCTGGCCGATGCCGGCATTGCTACGGGCATGATTGCCACCTCCGAAATCCGCATTTCAACCACCGTGGAAGCTGGCGATATCGAACAGGCTGCCCGCGTGGTGCACAGCGCATTCCATCTCGACCAGGTAAATGCCTGATTCGGAACCATCCCCGATGGAGGAGAATGACAAAGAGAACCTCTCTGCCCCCGCGGCAGAGGAGGAGCTCGAATTCCGTCCCTGGGTTCTGTGGACCGGGGTGGGGCTGGCAGCAGCAGCGTGCGTGGGGCTTTGCGTGCTGGCGTATGATTACAGCTACAGCACAGGCTTCGACAAGGGCGAGCAGAGTGGCTTTGACGTCGCTATCCAGTCCGGTATGGTGCAGGAGAAGCTCAACACGGCTGCATCGCAGAACGTGCTGAGCTTCATGCGTCTTGCCTCTGCCAGCGATGAGCACCTGCTCCGAGTGGCAGGCGATGTGGACTCTGCCTTCGGGTGGATAAAGGACCAGGCTGTGCGGGAAGAGTCTGAGTGGTGCTTGGCAGAAGCGCTGCTGGAGCGCAGCATGACTGCCCCGGCACTCAAAGTGCTTGAGCCTTTGTTCAAGCGCGTTCCCCGCAGTGCCGATTGGGCTTTCCGCGCCTTGCAGGCCGGCAACATGCTGCTTGCCCAGCAGCAGTATGAAACAGCTCGTGCCTGTTATCGCCAGGCGGTGAGCATTTTCGCAGAGCAGAAACAGGCAGACTACCAGCATCTCTGCCAGCGGCAGCTGGTCGCTCTGGAAATCTGCACCCCCCGCCGCACAGAAGAAGCACTGGCCGCCTGCCAGGAACTTTGTGCCGAACTCAAAGAACAGGGGGATGCGGCCCGCCCGCTGTGCGCCATGCTGCTGGTGCACATGGGGGAACTGAACCGGGCCAACGGAAACACCTCTGCCGCAGAACCGCTTTTCCGCGAGGCGTTGCAGGGTGTTGATACACACTCCGTTAACCAACCGGAGTATGCCGTATATTACGGCACCGCGCTGCTGGAGCTGGGGAATGCCGCAGAGGCCGAACCGCTGCTGCGCGTGGCAGAGCGTAACATGGGCAGACGTCCGTCTGAAATCACAGCCCGGCTGCAGGCATTGCGCCAGCTGGCCGTTATTGAGCAGGCTCGCGGGCACAACGTGACCGCCCTTTCCCTGCTGCACCGCGCGCAGGGCGTGGCTGAAGGCCGCCTGCACACCGCTGATGCTTTCTGGCCCTGCCTGTTCGACCAGCGCGGGTGGATGCATTACATGGTGCAGAATTATCAGACGGCATTGCTGGATTTCAATGCTGCGCTCACGTCCACGCAGGAAGCGGCGCTGCTGGTGCAGCCGCAGGAAGGTGCTGCGCGTTGCTACCTCGAATTAGGCCGCACGGATTTAGCCCTGCCGCTGCTGGAGAAATGCCTGGGCATCCGCAAGGAACTTTTCACTGCCGACAGCGCCGCCATAGGCCGTATTCACCTGCTGCTGGGGCAGATTTTTGACCAGCAGGGTAAGACGGCAGAGGCCGAGGCTGCCTATGGGGCTGCCATCGAGAACTCTGCCGGCAATGCGCCGGACGAAGAGGATAACCGCCGCCTGGCGCTCATGGGACGTGCCTATGCCCTCACCCAGCTGCGCCGCTGGCAGGAAGCGTATGATGCCTGGGAGCAGCTGATGCCGCTGCTGGGTGACCAGCATGACCGCCGGGAGGAAGCCCGCACCCAGCTGCGCCGCCTCAAGGCTCACCTCGGCCCGAAAGTCGCGCCGCAGACGGAAGCCCAACCGGACGGAATTTTACAATCAAATTAACAAAGCATTGTCACAAGCTGTATGAACCGCCGATACCGTCCCCCCCGCAAGAAAAGCAATCACACCCTGCCGCTGGCCGCTGCCGGACTCACCTTAGGTGCGTTGCTGCTCTGGGGTTTGTTTGCCAAGGGGCAGGACATCATCACCTTCTTCAAGGGGCAGACTGTCATTGTAGCCAGTAACGATGAGGCGAACCAGAATCTGGAACGTCTGCTGGGAGATCTGGCGGGGGACAAGGCGCGCCTGCTGGAGCTGGCGGAAAACTCGCGCTCCCGCCTGGGCTGGATTAAGAATGCTGATACGCAGCGCCAGTTCCGCTGGATTCTGCTCTCCCGCCTGGTAGATAAGGGACAGTGGGCCGAGGCGGTTCGCATTCTGCCCGAGGTGGAATCGCTGGCCCCGGTGGAAGGGCTTGACCGGCTGGCCGTGGCCGCTACTGAGCATGGCGATTTTGAATTGCAGCTGCGCCTGGACCGCGAGTTGCAGGACAAGCTGGTCAACGCCCCCGAGCACACGGATTTGCTGCTGCGCTCTATTCGCCGCACGGCAGAAACCTGCATCCGCATGCAGCGGAATGATGAAGCAGTGAAAGCCATCGCCCGGCTGGATGCTCCCGGTGTGCTGGTGCGCCTGCGTTCCCCGGAGCTGGCTGCTGAAGCCGCTGCGCTGCAGATGATGCGCGCTGGTGTGTGCGCCGTGAAAGACCCGGTGCTGCAGATGACCCGCAACATTCTGGAGCAGGCCAAGTGGCCGCTTTGCCCGGCTACTTCCCAGCTCATGCTGGAGGAAGTGACCAGCGCCCTGCGTGATAATCCGAACCTGCCGCAGCATACCCTCAAGGAAATTGAAGAGAAACTGCTGCGCTGCCGCGATGCCATGCTCGAATACCCTGACAAGGAACACCGCCTGCCGCAGTGCTACCTGCTGCTCGGCGAGCTGCGCCACCGTCTGGGCAACCACGAAGGCTGCGCCCAGGCCCTTTCCCTGGCCGCGGCGTTTGCCGAGGGATATGGCGAGATGACTCCCGAGCTGCTCACCCGCATTGCCCGCATCCGCTCCCGTGCCAATGAAGTGCGCGGCAACACGCAGGAAGCCGTGCGCGATTACCGCTACCTGCTCGACCACGAGAAAGACGCTGCAGAAATCATGCGCGTGCTCACCTACCTGGCCACGCACACCGAGGGCGAGGAGAAGATTGCGCTGCTTTCCCGCAGCTGGGAAATGATGTTGCAGAACCCGGCTCTGGTGAAGAAGGATTCTGATTTCCGCTCCCGCATTGCCCACGAACTGGCGGAATACTACACCCAGAAGCAGGAATATAACAATGCCCTTAAGTGGGTGCAGGAATGCACCCGCATGGTGGAAGAGGTCAACCCCGACCTCACCACCGGCAAGACCCTGCGCGCCCGGCTGAATCTGGCGCTTGCCCAGCGCAAGGCGCAGCAGGATATTGTATGCTTCCGCACGCTGCGCTCTATCCAGAGCAGCATCGACCAGATGAGCGAGGAAGATAAGGAACGCCTGGAGAAGGCGGAGCAGGGACTCTACCGCACCACCATGCGCGAGCTTTCCCGCACCTGCCTGCTGCTGGGTGATAAGACCACCGCCAAGGCCTTTGCCCGCAAGATTCGCGAGGAGCTGCCTGAAAAAGTCCGCTAACCCCTCATCTTCTGCGCATATGTCCTCGATGCAGAAAAAGAGTCTCATTGCCACGGCGGCTATTTTCTGCTGCCGCTTCACCGGTCTGCTGCGTGAGATTGTTTACACCTCTCTCTTTGGCGCTACCGGGGCGCTTGATGCTTTCCTGACCGCCTTCCGCGTGCCCAACATGCTGCGCGATATGTTTGCTGAGGGCGCGCTCTCCCAGAGCTTCACCAGTGTGATGAGCAAGGTGGAGAAGCAGGAGGGTGTCCAGGCAGCCTGGGGACTGGCCAACCGGGTGAGCGCCCAGCTCATTTCACTGATGATCTGCATCGTTTCCGCCGGTATTCTGCTGGCGGGTGTATTCATGCAGCAGTTGTACCCGGAGCGCGCCCGCGTGGTGCTGCATACTCCCTGGGGAGCGCCCACCATGCTCTGCGCGGATGCAGCCTACCGCGGCACGCGCACGAATGCCGATGGCATGAAAGAAGTGCTCTTTGAGGCTACAGAGAAGATAGAAGGCCTTACGGCAGATTCCTGCCTGCGCCTCTCTGTGGTGGAGAAGCTGGAGCATGGGCAGAAGATTGCGCTTACCTGCGCGGCAGAGAATGTGCCTGCCGGGGTGACGCGTATTGAGCCGCGCAGCTTCATGGCGCTGGCCACGGATTTGTGCCGTATCATCTGGCCGTTCATCCTGCTTGCCTCGGTATCGGCCCTGTGTATGGGGGCGCTCAATGTATTCGGCGTGTTTGGTCTGCCGAATCTGGCGAGTGCCGCCTTCAACCTCACCACCGTGGGCGTGGGTGCGCTCATCGGCTGGTTCATTGACCCTGCATTCGGACCGGATGCCCTGTATGGCTTTGCCGTTGCGGTGGTCTGCGGCGGTGCGGCACAGGTGCTGGTGCAGTTGCCGAAACTGCGGCAGAAAGGGTATCGTTTGCATTGGGATATCGGCCTGCGCTGGACGGGTAAATGGTTCAGCTTCACCGACCCGGCTGCGCGCCGAGTGTGGATGCTGATGCTGCCCGGCGTGATTGCCGCCGGCATTACCCAGACCAACATTTTCATCAACACCGCCTTTGCTCTTTACCTGCAGCCCGGTTCGGTGACAGCCCTTTCCAGTGCTTTCCACCTGTGGCAGCTGCCGGTTGCGCTCTTCGGTGTGGCTGTGGGCATGGTTGTGCTGCCCACCGTATCGCGCATGACCCTGACCGCCGGGGGCGAAGCCGGACAGGAAATCTCGCTGCACCTGGCTAAGGCCCTGCGCTTTGTCGCCCTCTTTGCCGTGCCGTCTGCCGTGTTCCTGAGCATCTGGGGTACTGAGATTGTCAGCGTATTCTACCAGCGCGGGCGCTTTGATGCCGCAGCTTCTGAATTCACCGGCAACGTGCTGGCAGCCTACTCTGCAGGCCTGCTGGCCTACGCGGGCATGAAAGTGCTGCAGCCCGTATTCCTGGCGCTTGAAAAGCCCTGGGCTCCTGCCGGGCTGGCCGTGGTGGCGTTCTGCATTTCAGTGGGCTGCAACTATACCTTTGTGCATATCCTCGGTATGCCGGCCATGTACCTGGCGCTTACAACTTCCATCGTCACCACGCTCAACTTCGTGTTCTACTTCCTCTACCTGCGCCACCTGCTGGGCAGCATGTCCTGCCGCGTGCTGGTGCCGGGCGTGCTCCGTATAGCGGGGGCAGGGGCTCTGCTGGCACTGGGCTGTTACCTGGTACACCTGTTCTGCTTTGACTCCTTTACCGACTGGGGATTCATTGCCCGTTTCGGTGCTCTGGCTCTCGGCGGTGTCGGTGGTGCTGTGCTCTACGGCATCGGCTGTGTTCTCTTCCGCGTGCCGGAAATGCAGGCGATTGTTTCCCGCGTGCTGCGCCGCGGATGAGTCAGTTTTTTCAAGGGATTTACACAAAAGGCGGCCGCTCGGTCGCCTTTCCTTATGTAAGCAACATGAAAACGAATCCCCTTTCTACCATATTCGCCATCTGCCTGTTACTTGTTGCCCTGTGCGGCAGCCGTGCAGAGGCCCGGGTGCATGTCAGCCTGACGGTGGGGGCGCCTGTGTGCCGTCCGTGCCCGCCTGCGCCGCATTGCCACCACCATTGCCACCATGGTCCGCGGCATTGCCACCGCCCACACCGGCACATAGCGCCTCCCCGCGCCCCGCGTCCTGCTGCGCATGCACACAGGGCGTATCCACACCGACACCCGGTGCGGCATTGCTCCCCGCATCGTAAGTAAAGCCCTTCAGACCTCATCTGCCAGCAGTCCCTGGAGCTGGCGGTGGGCGTAGTGCAGGCGGGAACGCAGCGTGCCCTCGGAGATATTGATAAGTTTGGCTATCTGCGGGTAGGAAAGGCCCTGGATGTCGCAAAGGTTCACGACTTCCTGGTGGGCAGGGGAAAGCTGGGAGATAGCGTGTGCCAGTTTGCTGCGCAGGTCATTTACCTGGGCTTTGCGGATGGGGTCGGATTCCAGGTTGGCATCGGCCAGCTCGCTGTCTTTTTCAAGCGGATTGCCTTTTTCGTCATTGTCCAGGCTGTAGTTGCGCTCGCGTTTGCGCTTGCGCAGGAAGTTGCGCGCGTTGTTGAGCGCAATGGAGTAGAGCCAGGTGTAGAAGGAGCTGTTACCTTTGAAGTAACGCAGGGAATGGAAGGCTTTGAGGAAAGATTCCTGGGCAATGTCGTAGGCATCGGCCTCGCTGTTGAGCATCTGGATGAGCATGGCGTTGAGCTTGCGGCTGTGACGCCGGATGAGTTCATCGTATGCTCTTGTTCTGCCGGCCAGTGTGCTCGCGATGAGCTCTTCATCCGGCAGGTCTGCAAACGATTCTCTGGATGCTTCTTTCATGGTGGTAGGGCATAGGGTGGGGTTGGGTGGCAGACGGGGCGGGGGTCTGTTGCCAGCTCCCCCACCCCTGGTCTGGAGTCGGGTACCTTACAGCACGAATTCACCGGCCTGGCCGCGTGTTTTTTCGTACCATTCGATATAGGTTTTGTTGATGAGGGTATAGCCGCCCGGGGTCGGGTAGTGGCCGCTGAAGTACCAGTCGCCGCAGGGGGCTTCGATGGCGTTGTGCAGGCCTTCGAGGGTCTGGTACACACACTGGATTTCGCAGGGGGAGTCCTCCGGCGTGACCATGCGGGAGATTTCGGCGGTAATTTCGTCTTCCTTCAGCGCGCTGTAGATGCGGCGCACCGGGTTGGTACGCTGCTCCACCGGCAGGGTAAGCTGGTAGCGGCATTCGTTGTACACATCGGTGATGATGTTGGAGAGCCCCTTGCGGTGCAGCAGGTTGATGGCTGCCAGGAAGGCAACGAACTGCCCCATTTCGCACATGTCGATGCCGTAGAAGTCCGGGTAGCGCACCTGCGGAGCAGAGGAGACGATGACAATCTTGCGGGCCTTGGTGCGGGAAAGCAGGCGCAGCAGGCTCATTTTGAGCGTGGTGCCACGTACGATGGAGTCATCAATGGCCACGAGCACTTCATCTTCACCCACAGCACCGTAGGTGAGGTCATACACCATGGAAGCCATCTGCTTGCGGCTGCTGGCTTCGGAGATGAAGGTGCGGAGCTTGATGTCCTTGTGGGCAATCTTCTCAGCACGCGGCCAGCGGCGCAGGATGAGTTCATTGATGAGCTCTTCGCTCATTTCCCCATTGCGGAAAGCCGCAATCATTTCCTGGGTCACCTTGTTGCGGCGGTAGGCGCGCAGCCCTTCCAGCAGTCCGTAGTAGGAAACCTCAGCCGTGTTGGGGATGAAGGTGATGGCGGCTTTGGAGAAGTCATTCTTATCCAGGCTGGCAACCACCTGCTCGGTGAGGTTGGCACCCAGGGCCTTGCGCTCGCGGTAGATGACGGGATCATTACCGCGGGAGGTGTAGATGTCCTCGAAGCAGCAGGGGGTGAACTTGCCGGGGGTGGTGTATTCCCTGATGGTGACCTGGCCATCGGCCTTCACCAGAATCATGTTGGCCGCACCCAGTTCGTGCACGTCGGCTTCATCCACTTCCATCACGCTCATGAGCGGAGCCCGCTCGCTGGCAATGGCAATGAATTCATCTGTCTGGATGTAGTAGCAGTGGCGGATGCCGTGCGGGTCTCGCAGGCAGAAGAAGTCGCCATTGCCGACACCGCCCATGATGACATAGCCGCCATCCCAGTTGGTGCAGGATTTGCCGATGACGTCGAAGAGGTTGAGTTCTTCCGAGATAATCTGAGGAATCTCCCGGCCGTCCACATTCTTCTTGCGCAGTTCGCGGTACTTGTCGGTGTGGGCCTCATCGAGGTGGTAGCCTACTTCCTCCAGGATGGCCTGGGTGTTGGTGTCGAACACCGGGTGCTGGCCACGCGCCATGAGCTTTTCGTGCAGTTCCTCCACGTTGGTCATGGAGAAATCGCCCTGGAGCATGAGGGTGCGGGTGGGCCAGTTGGAGCGGCGCAGGAAGGGGTGGCAGTTGCCTTCTTCATACTGCACGCCGCTGGAGCCGTAGAGCATGTGCCCCATGAGCACTTCACCGCCGTAGTTGAAGTTCTTCTTGAAGCTGGCGGCATCTGTGCCGTTGATGACACCATCCTCGCGCATGTGGCGCAGGTTGCGCTGCTGGGCGGTGAAGAGGTCGGTAAGGGCTGAGCCGCCTACCGCACGGGAGCGGAAGATATAGGGCTCACCCAGGGGCATGTTCAGCTTGATGCTGCCGAACCCGGCGCCGTCCTGGCCGCGGTTGCGCTGCTTCTCCAGAAGGAGGAACAGCTTGTTGAATGCCCACTCGGGGTTTCCGTACTTTTCTGCAAAGTAGGAAAGCGGTTTGAGCAGGCGGATGGCTGCGGACATATAGAGTGTTAATTAAGGGTTACTTGCGCACAGTGACCTTGATGCCCTTGCCTTCGCGCATGGTGCCGATGACGAAGCCACCGGGACCGGCGGTGAGGGCCTGTTCCACCTGGTCGGGGGAGACGATTGCTACCCAGCCGATACCCATGTTGAAGGTGTGGAAGCGGTCTTCTGCGTCCACGAACTGCAGCACCTTCTGGGCGGGAGCGTTGTCCCAGTAGGGGATTTCGAGGTCTGCGCCCTTTTCGCCGAGGAAGCGTTCCAGGTTTTCGGGCAGGCCGCCACCGGTGATGTGGGCGTAGGCCTTGGGGGTGATGCCGAGCTTGCGCATGTCGTACACCACATCGTGGTACAGGCGGGTGGGGGCGAGCAGGTCGCGCAGTTCTTCCTGGGTGAGCAGGTCGGGGTTCTGGGCAAGCACGCGGCGCACGAGGCTCCAGCCGTTGGCATGGAAACCATCGCTGGGGTAGCCGATGAGGATATCGCCCAC
>JAFNWZ010000036.1 GCA_017379255.1 Akkermansia sp.
ACGTTCCGCTCGTTCTGATTATACTGCACGATAAACTGACCGGTTGCATCGGGCAGGAAAGGACCGCCAGTCATCAGACTGTTTTGGGAAAAAGAAGCCGTACTATTTGTAGCCGTCATTGTAAGGGCTTGGATATCACCAAATACAGGGCTGGTGGTTACCGTGCTGGCAATGTCAATTCTGGTGGAATTGTTTTTGCCATCGCCCAGGACAATGTTGAACTCGAAGTAGGGAATCTGGTTCAGCGGGTGGTCCAGCTCAAAGGAAATGGCAAAGACGCCATCGGAAACCCAGGAATCTGCATTAGAGAGGGTGATTTGAGTGCCGTTCTGGGCACTGCCGTTATTATTGCCTGTAGCGGCAGCGGCAAGTCCTGCGCCGCAGATGGCAAGCAAGGTGATGAAAAGTTGTTTCATATGAGTCGTAGATTTTGATTATGAATGCAACGAAAACCTTGGATTGCAAAGGTTTCCTGCGCGGATTCTATCGCATTTTTTGTGCGATGTACAGTAAAATAACGTAGAATGTATTAAAAATCTGAATATTATCCAATTAAAAAATACAACAAAAAGGATAGTATCGGCATGAATAAATGTGCGTATCTGCCTTATTTCAGGCACACAAGGAATAATCGCACAAAAAATGCGATGCCTTTTTACATGCACTGGAGCATGCGGAGGGCTTCCTGCAGTTTGTCGGAGGACTTGATTTTCTGCAGGCGGGGGAAGCGCTTGTTATCAAGCCTGCACGCCGTGTGTATGAACGGCAAAGAGCAGGGCGGCGCGCTCCAGGTCCTTCATTTTTTCTCTGGGGCGGCGAATACTCAGAAGGGGTAAACGGGCAGCAGGATTTCCGGTGAAGCGGAGTTTTCCATCAATTACGGGAAAATCCGGGAAGTGGTGGCAGTGTTGCTCCAGCAGGCGGGGCAGGCGTTCGCTGAGGAACTGCTGCTGCAGGTGTTCAAAGGGGGAGAGGGGAATATCTTCCCACACGTGCAGGGCGGGTGGCGTGGCGCCGTTGAGCATGAGGGGGAGAAGAAAGGAAAACGCTGCTCCATCTGCCGCGCTGTCTATCAGCCTCTGGCATTCCTCCGGACTCAGCCCGCCCAGTCGCTGTATCAGCTTCAGCGCGTATTCGTGCGTTTTCCTGGTGCCGAATCGGGAGTCGCCAAAGCAGAGCATCTGGCTCATCAGGTTCTGCAGGGCTTCCAGCAGGTGCTCCCGGCAGATGGGGAAACGCAGCAGTACATCTGCCATGGCCCAGACGCCCATATCCACTGCATCCTTAAGTGCGCTCTGGCAGATATCTTCGGCCGCATCCGTCTGGTATCCATTCCGCAGCAGACTGTCTAGGCAGATGAGGTTTTTCCTGTCCTTTCCTTGCCACCCCCGGTCTGCCAGATAGGAAATGACATCCCGCCCGTAATCATCCTGCGCACCGGGGAAACTTCCCCAGCGTGAGATAAATTGCCGCGCTTGCTGCGATAGGTACATGCCCGCATCGTACACTGATGCCATGCCTTTCGCAAGTAATTTTCAACGGAGAAGGGTAAATAAACATCTATCGGTTGGAATGTGTCAGCATGTCGATATTAAGATTCAATAGAGATGAGGGTGACAGTACACTTTCTGCTGAAAGGTGGGTAAACCGTCTGAAATATGCCGTGGCTCCGGTTCTGAAGTGGTGCGTCGGTCTGTTGCTGGCCGGGTGCTTGTTCCTGCAAACGGCCCTGGCTCCAGCGGGTGGAGCAGGATTTTCCTTGAATTGCGTATTGACACATGCGAGCCATGTGAAGATAATGAACTTGTTTTTATGGTGTAACCGCGGAGGAACGCATG
>JAFNWZ010000386.1 GCA_017379255.1 Akkermansia sp.
CCCTATGCAGGGGAACGCAGACCGCCGAAAAAAATCTACAGAGTAGAACGCGCTCTATTCCGTCACGTTTTCCTCACACAGGTCACGCACCATGAGTTCCTGCAGAGCCTCGCTCGGGTGCTTGCCATTGTACAGGATATCATACATGGCATCCGTAATCGGCGTGCGCACCCCCAGGCTGCGGGCCATCTGGAAGGTAGAGAGCGTGTTCGGCACCCCTTCCACCACCTGGCCAATCTGCTTCAGGCATTCATCCAGCGGCATCCCCTTGGCCAGCAGGCGTCCGGCGGTCAGGTTGCGGCTGTGGTCAGAATAACAGGTCACCACCAGGTCGCCCATACCGGAAAGCCCCATGAATGTCTCCATGCGTCCGCCGCGGGCAATGCCCAGACGGGTCATTTCTGCCAGGCCGCGGGTGGAAAGTGCCGCGCGGGCATTATCACCCAGCCCCAGCCCTGCGCAGATGCCACTGGCCAGAGCAAAGACATTCTTGATAGCCCCGCCAATCTGCATACCCACCACATCGCTGCTGGTGTAGATGCGGAGGAAACCAGTACTCATGCGCTTCTGCACAGCCTTGGCAATCTCAATATCCTCGAACCCGATGAGCGTAAGGCTCGGCAATCCCTGCACAATATCCTCTGCGTGGTTCGGGCCGGAAAGCGCGCCCACAGGATAGGATACATAGGAGGAAATAATTTCACTCATGAGCAGGTTCGTATCCTTCTCAATCCCCTTGGAACAGGTCACAATGACGGCATTCTCAGCCAGTCCCACATTGGCCAGGCTCTGCGCCACACTGCGCATCACCACACTGGGCACCACCACAATCACCAGCTCAGAACCGGCCACATCGGCCCAATCGCTCGTCACCTTCACATTCTCCGGCAGCGGGCGGGCACCCTTGATGGGCACAAGGCTCATGCGCGTCTCACGGATAGCGGCAGCTTCTTCCTCCTTATAAGTCCAGAGCACCACTTCCCCTCCATTCTGGGAGGCTGTAAAGGCCAGGGCTGTGCCCCAGGCTCCGGCGCCGATAACGGCGGTCTTGTTAAAAGTACGTTCCATATGATTCAGAAAATTAATTTTTGGGAGCAAAGGCTTTCGGTTCTGTGCCGTTCTTGATGCGCACCAGGTTGGCGCGGTGCTTCCAGGTTACCAGCACAAGAATGAGGAAAAGCAGCCCCAGCACCATACAATCGGCCACAGAATATGCCCCCGTGCCATACCAGAGCTCAATGGCCGCAGCCAGCATCATCCCCACGCCGGCCATGATACTGGAGAAGGAGACATAGCGCGTAATCACCATGCTGACCAGCCAGAAGAGCAATGCCGCGCCGCCCACCCAGGGGGAAAGAGCAAACAGGCAACCGCCTGTGGTGGCCACTCCCTTGCCGCCCTTGAACTTCAGGAAACAGGTGAAGGTGTGCCCCAGAATCAACGCAAACATCATGCCCAGGAACCACCCCATATCGGCAGGGCTGAATGCAGCCAGCTCTCCACCCAGGTGGTTCTTCATGCACAGCAGGGGGACAAAGCCCTTCAGGAAGTCCATCACAAAAACAGGAATGCCCCAGCCCTTGCCCAAAACGCGCACGGCGTTGGTAGCGCCGATGTTGCGCGACCCATGCTCGCGCAAGTCAATACCATTCAACCGCCCGGCAATGTAACCGAACGGGACAGAACCAATCAGGTAGGCTGCAACGATATACAAAATATTCTCAACCATGTGCCTCCATTATAACCCAATTTTCTGTTATTGCAACAGGTTTTTTCAGCGATGCTAACAATTCGCACTCACACGGACCACGGAGACGCCTGATAGGCTGCATCTATGGCATCATTGAGGAGGTTGCGCACCTGCGCCACATTGGGAATACCGATGAGGCCTCCCGGTACTTTAGTTCCGTTCACCTCATCGAAATCAAACACAATGTCGCCGCTGCCATCCGGGCGTTCATTCACCGCCTGCACCAGCCCCAGCATGAGGAACCATTCCTGCGCCCCACCGCCCTGCACCGGCAGCGCCAGCACGCGCTTCGGAGTAATGGCATACAGCACACCTGCCGGGGCTGCGGGTGCGGGCTTGCGGAACAGGCGGCTGAGCAGCCCCCCTTTCTGCGGGGCAGATGCCGCGGCTGCCCCGCCCTTTCCCGTCCAGAGCGGGGTTTCGCCCTCCCGCAGGGCTGCGGCCAGCATTTGTTGTTCAGCAGGGCTCATCGCAGGAACATGCGCAGCAGGGCGCTCTTCAGCTTGTTGTACGGCTGGTAGCGGAAGGGAAGATCCAGCCAGTTGGCTTTCTTGAGGATGGATTTATAGTGGGTAAAGGTATCAAACCCGGTCTTACCGTGGTAGGAGCCCATACCGCTGTTGCCCACACCGCCGAAAGGCATACCGTGCACAGCCAGGTGCACAATGGTATCATTCACGCAGCCACCGCCAAATGCCAGGTGGTTGCGGAAGCAGCGCTCCGTGCCTTTATCCGTGCTGAAGAGGTAGGAAGCCAGCGGACGCGGACGCGAAAGCACAAAGCCTTCCACATCCTCCCACTTCTCCCAGG
>JAFNWZ010000037.1 GCA_017379255.1 Akkermansia sp.
CTGCCGGCACGAAAGGACATGATTATGTCTAAGAAGATGAGTCGGGCAGAAGCATTTGCCCCGAATAGAAAGCTCCCCAACCGCTTGGAGATTATGCCAACGCGGATGCCGTACGTAGCTATGTCAGTAGCCCAGAACCCCGCTCAATGGGAAGAAATTCCCGTTCAAGAGAATCTGTTCGGTGGTATCATCGATGGTCATTCCATCAAACTTCCCATTGTGGGTCGAGAGTACGGATTTGTTTGCGATTATCTCGAATGTGATTTACAAATCATTGTCAAGATAATCTCGTACCTAAGCGCACGTGCATCGGTCCGTGTTTTCAGAGAGGCAGGTTGGCGTCTGTTCCTGTGTTCTGATGCAGATGATGCAACTATCCAGGCAGCAGTTCGATACGCCGGAGATGAAGTGTTTGGTATGCATACTCCTTATCGGACTTTTAACACGACACCTCAAGGAACGGTTAGAATGTCTGGTAGCATTCCCGAATAACGCCGGAGGATTAACGTATGGTTACTAACAAAGCTGCATTCCATGTCGAGCAGCCTGCACCGGCTCGCAGTTGGGGACTCACACCCCTTACCGCCCAAATCACATGCACCTTTGGAACCCCTACGGGCCACAAGGTAACCGCAATTATTGTGGAAAGCCACGACAGCAGTCATATCTCAGTACATGTGACTAACGATACTGCCTTTGTCAAAACGGGCTTCTCATATTTCGTCGGTGATAACCACCAGCAAGAATGCGAAGACTATCTGACCCAGTATTTGTCGAGTCCCGCACTTGAATATGTCTGCAGGAACTTCGACGCTCTGTGTAATCCCTTTGTGGACGAGGGTGACGCATAATCAACGAAAGCCATAGCCAGTATTCCTAACGTTACGTGGCCAGGGGCGGATACCCGCCTCTGCCACCGTAATGTCCTAAATTGTAATCCTAATATACTCCAAGTTGCTGAGAAGGCATAGTGAACTGTTATAGAAGGCAAATACCCAAACCCAAAAACTATTTTACTTGGAGGTAAACTATGAACAAAGACAACACAATGAGGAACGAAATGTTGGCTGAATTCGGCTGCGAGATTATGCAATCGTGGTTGACTGCCGGCAAGGATAAGGAACTGGAAATGCTCAGAAGAGTATTCCTAAAATCCACCATCACTCCACGCGATGTTGTTGCAGAAGCGCGGAAGGTGCATCTGTTGCACGAGAGTCCAGGAACGGCAATTTACAATCACATTGTTTATGCGATGTATCGCGAACTGAAAACCAATCCTCAAAGCGAAATTGTCGATGAGATTTACAAATGTGAGCGCAATGACATTTCGCTGCATAAGAAACTACTGGAGTATATGCAGTATCTTCGTGATGTAAAAAAAGGCGATTACTATGATTACAGTGACCAGATAACAACTGCCCGCACATTCTTCTTCATGCTGTATGAGGAAGTGGAGATTCCTGCTCCGATAAGCGATTGCATGTGGCGATTGATGAGCAAATTAAGAAATGACCACTGCTTGGGAACAACCGCAGAGAAGTTCGAATGCACTCGTGAATTTGAGGATGGTCAGGTGATTACAACCAGCAAGGTCTATGTGGAACTATTGGATGCAGTAACAGGTCGCATAGTGGAATATACTCAAGCAAAGTACCCTGCCGAGACTGTCAGCAGAGAGAATTGGACAAGCTTCTTAGGTGCGCAACTGCACCAGGGGCTTTTTCTTGACGATGAACAAGTCCCGTGCTACAGGAGGATTGACAGTCGCAATTCTGCAACTCTTTTGGGCATCAGCACTCTTGGGGCTGCTTCGTATGGTTTTTCTGTAAATAATATTCCCGCAATCATGGGGAGCGTACCGTCTTTTGGAATTCAGGTATCAAACCATCATCCTGATATCGATAACCTTTTTAAGATTGCTTTGCAGGCTACTATTTTTGCTTTCTTCGAAGGACGTACTGATATCACCGAAACGCGTCGTGTGTACCGTCACCAGCTCAAGGACTTTCTGCTGGACAATATCAATATGCTCTATGACAATCTTGTCAATCTGTACTATGTGGATTGCATGTACAAGCAGATGGAAATGCTGCGCGATGAGTATTACTACAGCTTCCAATGGTTTTATGATGTCGAGAAGACCTATGCGCCCACACCTCAACCGGTAGCTCAGGTTCCGGAGCAGACCAAGGCGGCGCCTACTGCCGATAATGCGGCATTGCTGAACGCGCAATACGAGCGTGAACGGCAGCGTGTGGTAGAGATGGGCGATGCCTTCGCTCATGAACTGGCGGAGAAGGACCGTTTGTTGGAAAAGCAGAATGTAGAACTGGACGAACTGAAGCGCCGGATGGAGCTGCAGGAAGAATTCTTCGAACGGCTTGCTGCTGACGATGTTTCCGTCGCAACTGCCACCGGTGACATCTCTCAACTGTATGGGCGGCGTTTTCTGTTCGTGGGCAATGTTTCCGATTTCTATCCCGAATTGCGTCGCACCTTCCCAAATAGCATATTCATGGAGACGGAAAACACCAATATTAAGTCCGTTGCAGTTGATGCAGTGGTTCTGCTGATTAAGTCGATGAGCCATAAGATGTACTACAAGGTCAAGAATACCGGAGTACTTTCCGATGTGCCCCACATCTACTGTAATAGCAAGAGCATCAACTTCGTGTTCGATGCAATGGTCGCCGGCATGAACGCCGGAGAAGCGGTTGCATAGACACAGCAGACACAACTACAATGCCAGCCCTCCGAGGCTGGCTGCGAGAAAGGAGAGCACATGAGCAAACTTCACGATTATCTGATGGACCTCGTAGAGCAGCAGGAAGAGCTGGTAAGTGAACTGGCGGATATGGACCTTGGCTTGGTCCCTTCCGGCGAAATCGGTTCCGATGCTGCTGCCGCTGAGGCAGACCTTCTTGATGCCATCAATGACATTCAGGAAGAGATTGCGCGTCTTACGGGCTGCGCATGACTACATAAAGCTGGCTGGTCGCCTGGACTGCTCCCGCACTGGGCGACTACGCTGGCAACCTGTAAAAGACCCATTGTGCACAAGAATTTATCATTCTGGCATAATGATTAATGAAACACATCCGACCGGACTCAACTATATTCTACCGGCGGAAGAAAGGTTATATTTTATGAATCATTATTCAAACGGAGCCACGGAAACACTGTATCAGTTGTTCCTGGACACACACGCTGCTTATGAAAGCCACTACATAGATACTACTGGAAATAGATATCTCTGCAATGGCAAGGAATACTCTACGGTAAGCGCTATCTTTAAAGCCCTTAGTTACGAGGAAATCCAAAAAGACTGTGGCATATGGACTGGTCTCTCAACTGGCGTTGCCACCTACGAAGATGCTGAAAGGTTTGCACATGATTTTGAAGTTGCAATCCCCGCAGCAGCAGAGTACACTGCACTTTTGAATGAAGACGCTGATGCTGCCAACGATATGTATCAGGATGCCTGCCAGAAGGTACTAAGAGCCGTTACTGACGGTTTGATTGATACCTGGCACTCCTCCTGCGTCATTCGCGGTAAGCGGAGCAAGACCCAGAAGTAAGAGCGAGAGGGATTAGTAATGAAAACTACAAACACCGCTCTCGAAACTACCGCTTCCGAGACTGTCTACATTGCAACTAAGGTGCGAACGGAGACATGGGAAGGTAGAACGGAAATGGATACTTCGACTCTTGAGTGTACCGACATGGCTGCAGTAATCGGGATGTTTGCTCATAACAACGC
This sequence comes from Akkermansia sp., assembly GCA_017379255.1. Taxonomy (GTDB): domain Bacteria; phylum Verrucomicrobiota; class Verrucomicrobiia; order Verrucomicrobiales; family Akkermansiaceae; genus Akkermansia. The sequence continues at coordinate 3,761 of JAFNWZ010000037.1, forward strand.
AATCAGCTATGTCGTTAAAAATCTTGCAACTGGCGAAAAGAGCACCTATAGTGGCAACGAATTTCGCGAATGGCTTGCAACGCAGACTCTTGACACCGTGGTAGATTATCGTATTACATTTACCGTGGCGTGGAATAAAGCGAGTTTGCATGGAAGAGGTGAGATTACTCACGAAGTATATTTCTCACGCGTTAAGCGGTCTAATGTGGATAAATAGCACACCGATGATAGTACTCACATGGTTGAGGATGTTCCCCTGGATTTCTAAACCGTGCGATATTTTTGCGGAATGCTATTGACTATAGCGAGCAACCTGCGTAAAATATAAAGCGATAGGTTGCTTGCTATGTTTTAGGGTAATC
>JAFNWZ010000387.1 GCA_017379255.1 Akkermansia sp.
ACCCAGGAGGGAGCGGAGTTGCAGTTTGCCCTCGTTCTGCCGGGTGTTTTCCAGCGTGAGCTGTGTACCAGTGGCGCAGAAATGGCCATTGTGGCGGATTTCCTGCACACTTGCCTCCACCCGGGCAGCTTTTTGCATGTTGTGCCAGGCATCAGCCAGATTCAGCCCCTCTGGTATGTGGATATCCAGGTGTATTCCTTGTGCGGAGGTGTCTTCAATGGCGATGTTTTCCGCCTGGAGCCTGGCCTTGATGGCACCGGAACGCGCCTGGCCATCTGCCAGTACCAGCTCTGCCAGTTCTGCTGTGCCGTGCAGCTTTTCAACGGCTGCTTTTTCCGTGGTGGCGGCATCTGCGCTCACTTGCAGCCTGGCGCTGCCTATGCGGTGCGTGTTGCGCTCCGTCGCCGTTTGCAGGTGACTGAGCTCTGCGCTGAATACGACTGATTCTGCTGCATCCGACTCCCGCTTGAAGGAGGATAAGGCGCCGATGCTGATGCTTTCGATGCTGATTTCCTGCGTGTTGTAGCTGATTCCTGATGCATTCAGTGAGAGTGAGTTGCCTGTGAAGATGGTATCTCCATAGCTCAGCTGGTCTGTGTTGAATTGCAGTTCCAGCCCCACCAGCGAGGGGAGCAAATCCTCAATCCGGCTTTTGCCAGGTTCAAATGCTGCAACCTGCATATCGCAGTCAACCTGCAGGCGGAGATTGCTGCCAAAGCTCAACCCATCGGGAAGTGCCAGGTGTGCATTGTTGCTGAAATCACGGACCAGGGTCAGCAGGGTTTCATCCGGCAGGTTAACGAGGAGTTTGGCAAAGCCTTTGCCCTCTGCCGCCTGGGATGTTGCTTTTATGGTTCCCTCGGGGAAATCCAGCTGCAGGTTGTCGATATTGAAGCTGCCGTCCCGGATGAAGAAGCTCAGCTGCGCGCGGTTGACCTGGGTCTGCCCGAGGCGCATCTGGTTTTGCTCTACCTTGCCGCGCAGGGTGATGGAGTTGAGTGCGTAATCATCGCTGAAATTGGCGCGGCCATCCAGTTCTATGCTCGGGGTGGAATCTCCTTCCGATTTAATCTGGCTGAGAATCCCGGATGGGGCTTCTCCCAGGTAACTCTGGAGCATTTTCACCAGCGGGGCTGTGCTCTTGGTGTGGAATTCCAGTTCCCGGGTGTTCAAATCATACGCAGCCTGGAGAGATATCCTGGTGTCAGGGTTGATGGTGAGAAATCGCAGTGTGTTGACGGTAAGGGTGTTATTTTCAAATTCAGCGTCGATTTCTGCATCCCGGAAATGAAAGGGCTCAAGCTCATAGTGCGGCACCTGGGCGGTGATGCCGTAGCGCCAGTATTTCCCTTTCCGGATGGTGAACTGGATTTTCGGGTGTTCTTCCTCTGTCCAGTGCTGGGTATCCAGCTGGTTTTTCAGCTGCTGCAGCACAGGACGGTATTCTGCCAGAAGGCTGGAGAGTTCAGCCAGCGGTTCTGTGGTTGTGTCACTTGTTTCCTGTTTTTCCGGGAAAAGTTGCCAGAGGCCGTCCTTCTCGCGCAGGGAGAGATTCCATTTCAGTTCCACGCCGTGCAGGTACGTGCTCAGCGTGGCGTTGATGCTCTGCCACTCTGTGCCGAACCCGACCTGTAAATCAAGCGGTTCCAGCTTGAGCTGCTCTGTTTCATTTGCTCCAAGCGGCACATTCAGGGAAGCTCCCTTCACTTGCAGCTGAGTGGGGGTGCAGTCTCCGGCCAGCAGGCGGCCAAGGCTGAACACCACCTGGATTTTGCGGATACGCAGTGCGCCGGGAGGGAGTTCCTGCTGCGGCATGGAAAGACTGATTCCTTCTGCTTTGATGGCAAGCCCGGAGCTGGGCTGAAGCTTGATTTTCTCCAGTTTGACTGGAAAACCTGCTTCAGAAGCCTGTTGTTCTATATAGCGCAAAGCACAGCCGGGGATACCGGCTGTGCTGAGCCATACAATGATGCCTACCAGGAGCAGTACACCTGCCAGACAAAGGTGTGGTAAGAGATTTCCAACGCGTCTGATGGTGATTTTGCCTGCCATAGGGTGCTGGTAGGTGGGGGGATAGGGGATAAAATCAGATTTCCGGGTCTGATTCTCCCTCTGGCAGCGGTGGTGCCTTGGGGAGATTCTGCTCGATGTCGTCCAGAAGGTTGACAAGATCCACGCCGCGCTGGGCGGAGTTATCGTGTTTGAAGGTGAGACGGGGCGTGTTGCGCAGCACCACGCGCTTGCTCACGGCCCGCTGGATTTCTCCACGTTTGCGGTTCAGCTTTTCGATAACCTGGGCGGGGGCCATGCGGCCCACCACGCCCACCCAGACGCGACCTTCCTTGAGGTCTTCGGTAATCTCAACATCCAGAATCGAGACGATGGTACCGGACCATTCGTATTCCTTCTGAATGAAGGTGCCGATTTCCCGCTTCATCAACTCGTTCACTTTGTCAAGACGTCGTGTAGCCATGTCTGCTTACAATGTCTGTTTGATTTTCTCCAGGGAGTAGCATTCGATGATGTCGCCCACTTCGTAGTCGTTGTAGTCTGCCAGGCGGATACCGCATTCCAGACCTGCCTTGACCTCCTCCACTTCGTCCTGGAAGCGGCGCAGGGTAGACATCTTGCCGTCGAACACCACCTGGCCATCACGCAGCACGCGGGCTTCGGCGGTGCGGAGCATCTTGCCATCGGATACATAGGAACCGGCGGCCTTGCCCTTGTTGAGTTTGAATACCTGCTTGATTTCGGCATGGCCGAGCACGGTTTCGCGGGTTTCGGGTTCCAGCAGACCCAGCATGGCATCCTTCACCTGGTCGATAAGTTCGTATACGATGGAGAAAATCTTTACCTGCACGCCTTCGCGCTTCACGGCCTTCACCGCGTTGCTTTCCACTTTCACGTTGAAGCCGAGGATAACGGCATCGGAGGAGGAGGCAAGCAGAACATCGCTTTCGGAGATGGGACCGGCGGCTGCACCGATGAACTGGCATTCCACCTTGTCGCTCTCAATGTCCATGATAGCCTTCTTGATGGCTTCAACAGAGCCCTGCACGTCACCCTTGAGGTAGAGTTTGAGCACAGCTTTCTGGGCGCCATCGCCCATCATGGCCAGAATATCTTCCATGCGGGAGCGGCGCGGGGCTGTGAGGCGCTGCTGGCGCAGTTCCTCCAGACGCTCATCGGAAAGTTTGCGTGCGGCGCGTTCGTTCTCCATTTCCACGAGTTCGTCTCCCACGTTCGGGGTCTCCAGGAAACCGGAAACTTCAGCAGGCATACCGGGCGTTGCCTTCTTGATGCGCTGGCCCTTGTCGTCGAGCATGGTCTTGATTTTGCCGGAGTACGGGCCGCAGATGAAGGGCATACCGACCTTGAGCGTGCCGCTCTGCACAATCACTGTAGCGGAGCTGCCTTTGCCTTGTTCCATGCGGGCTTCGATGATGGAAGCGCGGCAGTTGGCTTTCGGGTTGGCTTTGAGCTCCAGCACTTCGGCCTGCAGGCAGAGCAGGTCGAGCAGGTCATCAATACCAGCGCCAGTGTGGGCAGAAACATCCACGCACTCAATCTCACCGCCGAAATCGGTGGGCATCAGGTCGTTTTCCATCAGCTGCGTGCGCACACGCACCGGGTCAGCTGCGGGAAGGTCGCACTTGTTCACGGCTACGATGATGGTCTTGCCGGCGGCTTTGGCGTGCATGATGGCTTCCTTGGTCTGGGGCATGATGCCGTCGTTCGCCGCTACCACAAGCACCACAATGTCGGTCACGTCTGCACCGCGGGCGCGCATTTCGGTGAAAATGGCGTGGCCGGGTGTGTCGATGAAGGTCAGCGTGTTGCCGGCATGCTCTACCGTGTAGGCGCCGATGTGCTGGGTGATGCCACCGGCTTCACCGGCGGTCACCTTGGTGCGGCGGATGTAGTCGAGCAGGGAGGTCTTGCCGTGGTCCACGTGGCCCATCACGGTGATGATGGGGGTGCGCACCTTGAGGGCGTCCTCGGGTTCTTCCTCTACGGCTACGGCTTCGGGTTCCTTGATTTCTTCCACCGGGGCTTTCACGCCAGCGCCCTTTTCTCGGCGCACGCGTTCGTAGGTGAAGCCGTGCTTCTCGCACAGGGCTGCCACCTGGTCGCTGTCAAGTGTGGTGCCGGGGTTGGCAAACACGCCCATGGGCAGCAGCTCTGCAATGAGCTTGAAGGGTTTCATTCCCATCTGCGTGGCCAGGTCAGCTACGGTGATGGGGGCTTTGATGTTCATTACCTTGCCGCTATCGGCAGCGGGTTCTGCTGCAGGGGCCGGTGCAGGGGCGGGCTTGGGAGCAGGCACCGGCTTGGGCTCGGGTGCCGGTGCGGCGGCTGCAGGCTCTGCCTTGCGGTTGTTCTTGCGCGGGGCAAGCAGGTCAAGAGCTTCTTTTTTAGGGGCTGCTGCTACTGCTTTGGCGGCCGGCTTCCTGGCCGGTGCCGGGGTGGCCTCTTCCGTGGGGACGGAGGCCTTTTTCTTCCGGGCTCCCCCGATGAGGTCGAGCACGGGGGCTTTAGCGTTATCGTTCTTTGCCATTGTATCTGGGAAAATTGCGTTGTGTAAATATCGTTATTTATCAGGCATTGGCCTGGGCCTTGGACATGATTTCGCCGGCTTCGTCCTCAGTGATGCCGAGTGCTTCCACCAGTGTCTCCACATCGGCGTACTGGGCAATGCCTTCCACCGTGGTGAAACCAGTGGCGACCATGGCGGCGGCCAGTTCATTGGTGATGCCCAGCACGGTGGCCAGTTCGCTGGCGCCTTCGTTTGCCTGTGCCTTGGCCTGAGCCTTGTCGTCGTACGCTTCCACCCGCACATCCCAGCGCTCCTCGGGGGTGGAGATAAGGCGGGCGGTCAGGCGCACGTTCTGGCCCTTGCGGCCCTTGGCCTTGGCGGCAGCCTTGTCGTCTTCCACCACTACGGTTACCACGTGGGCTGCCTTGTCTACGTTGACCTTGAGCGGTTCAATGGGAGCCAGGGACTCTGTCACCATGGCGGCCTTGTTGTCGGTGTACTCAAGAATGTCCACCTTCTCGTGGTTCAGCTCATTCACCACATTCTTGACTCGGGCCCCGCGCATGCCGACGCAGGCGCCGATGGGATCCACGTTCGGGTCGTTGCTGCGTACTACCATCTTGGTGCGGTAGCCGGCTTCGCGCACCACTGCGAGGATGTCAACCGTGTGTTCGGCGATTTCAAGTACCTCGTTTTCGAACAGACGGCGAACCAGGTTCGGGTGGCTGCGGGAGAGGATGAGCTCCTGGCCACGCACTCCGTCGCGCACCTCTACCACATAGAAGCGCATCTTGTCGCCGCTGTTGTATTCCTCCCCGGGAATTCGCTGGCGCAGGGGAACAAGACCCTCGAACTTCTCTACCTCCACAATCACATCGCCCTTGTCATAGCGCTTTACGGTGCCGGTCACAACTTCGCCGGCGCGGTCGCGGAAGGCTTCGGCCAGCATTTCCTGCTCAGCCTTGCGGATGCGCTGCTGCATGGTCTGGCGCGCAGTCTGCACTGCGATGCGGCCAAAGTCCTTGGGGGTGATGTTCACGCTGATGGTGTCTCCAACCTTGTATTCCTTGCCGCTGCGGGCACCGGCGGCCTGGGCTACGGAGAGTTTTACCTCATTGAAGGCGTCCACAAGCTCCTCGTCCTCGACCACAGTCATCTCTGCCTTGATTTTGACGGTGCCCTTCTGCGGGTTCACCACGGCGCGGATGTTGTTGATACGGTCTGCACCCGGCACCATCTTGTTGTACGCGGTGATGAAGGATGCCTCAAGAGCCTGGATGACGCGTTCGCGGGTCAGGTCTTTTTCGCGGACGTAGAAATCAATCAGGGCGGAGATATCAGTAGTGGCCATTGTTCTTGTGTGTCTTGCTTGTGGGTTGATGATGCCCGTGTACAAAAAAAGAGCGGGTCTCAGACCCGCCCCAATCTCTCACGGACCGGAACTTGTACGCGCGTATTATAGTTATGGTGTTCCCACGTGTCAAGCATTTTGTCTCCGGAATGACAATATGTTCAGTTCTTTTCAGGCGCAGGCAGGGTGTAGTAGTGCTGCAGCGCCTCGGGAATGGGGCGGCACAGCGTTTCAGGGGCTGGCGGGGGGATGGGGCCAGCTGCCTGTTGCGAAAACTGCGTGCAGCCGCAACAGACCAGACTCAGAATCAGGGGAAGAGCTCTCATGTTGCCCCCATACTAGTGGTAAATGTCTCATTTTTCAAGGAAAATGTGGGGTTTTTGCTTGACTTTTCCTGAATAATGCGTATCCTGTGCGTCCACCTTGCTTTCGCTGGCAGGGTGCGATATCCCGGCGGGTGACGCAAGCGCACCGACGTCGGAAGAACTCCAGACAAAACCGCAATTTCAAGACATAGAAAGAATTACAACTATGACGACATATTCCCTTAAGGCCACCAAGCGTGAGGCCGTTGGTACTGGTAAGCTCAACGCTCTGCGCGCTCAGGGTTACCTCCCCGGCGTGGTGTACGGTTCCGCCGTTGCCGAGAACATCAACATCCAGCTCAAGACTTCCGATGTGCGCGCCCTGTTCGCTTCCGTGGACACCGACTCCATCCTGGTGAACCTTGAGCTCGACGGTCAGACCATCCTGACCCTGGTGAAGGACGTGCAGCGTAACTGGCTCACCGACTCCACCAACCACGTTGATTTCTGCGCCGTGACCCCCGACACCGTGGTGAAGACCCGCGTGCAGGTGAAGCTTGTGGGTACTCCCGTGGGTACCGCTATGGGTGGCGTGGTGCACCAGATTGTGCACGAGATGCCCGTGAAGTGCGCCGTGAAGGACATCCCCTGCTGCATCACCGCCGACATCTCCGGCGTGGGCATGAAGGAATCCTTCCGTCTGGGCCAGGTAGAGCTGCCCGCCAACGTAAGCACCCCCTTCAACGGTACTGTGGTGCTTGCCTCCGTGATCAAGCCCTGATTTGCCCCTCGGCAATCCGATTTACAAAAACTGCTTCCTCTCACCGGGGAAGCAGTTTTTCTTTTGCTTTAATCTCTCAGCGGGCGGCGGTCGGCATGCGTGCCGGTTTTACCCTCCTCGCGTTCCATGGCGCGTTGTTTCCACAGCGGAATGTGCGATTTGCGGGCCTTGAGGCGGCGGCGTTCTGCCACGCGGGCGCGGTGGCGTTCCTGTTCTTCTGCCACTTTCCGGGCGTGGTCCTGTTCCCTCTGGGCATTTTCTATGCGCTTGCGGATGCGGGCTGAATGTTCATTGCCCGCCGGTGTGATAGTCCACGGCCCTGCGCCACCGGATTCTGTGATGGGCAGGCAGAGCATCTGTGGGTCAATGAAGCGCATCTGGCGGTAGAGCAGGTCTCGTATGGTCGAGAGCAGGGCTTTGGGAGGGAAAAGTCCGGTGTTGCCCAGCTCAATGGTGAACGCCAGGCGTATATGCTTGGCCTGTAAGCTCATGCGTGCCATTTCCCGCAGGGAGATGCCTTCCTCCGGCTCCTCCTCCGGCGCGCAGAGCGCCGCTGTGCGCAGCAGGAACAGGCAGTCCCTCACCTTGCGGCAGAGTTTTTCTACCAGCTCGCGCACCTTGGGGCGGGCGTTGAAGCGGTAATCTTTCACCTCCACCAGCCACAGTTCCTTCTTCCCCGGATGATAGAGCACAAAGTCCATCTCCTTGCAACTGTTGCAGAAGTTCTGCGCGTGGTGCGAATAAAAGGGCGAGCACTCAAAACGGCACACATAGTACCCCGCTTCAAAATTGAAGCGGTGCATACCTTCCACACAACTGGTACCTGCCTGGAACACCGTCAGATTTCCTCGTTGAGTTGGGGCATGAGACTCAGGTAGCGGTCGGCTTGTTCCTGCTCGGCCTCCAGACTATCCAGGTGGGCGAGCTTGTCGAGCTCATCGGCCTCGCTCACCCGTTTCCCGTCCACCTTACCCGCCTGCAGCCCGAAAAAGCGGCGGCCCACATTCATGTTCTGCGCCTCGGAAAGCTGGATGACCAGCTCCCGCAGCAGGAACAGGCTGTGCGTGGTGAGCAGCAGCTGAATGCCCGCGCGGCAGAGTGTCATCATCAGGCTCACGAGCAGGGGCAGATGCCCGGCATTGAGGTTCATCTCCGGCTCATCCCAGAACAGCGCCGTGCCGGGACGCACCGTGCCGTTGCTGATAAGCAGCCCCAGCGTGCCGATGCGTTTGAACCCCTCTGCAATGAGGTTGAGCTCCAGCGCCTCCTGGCCGGGACGCTGCAGGTAGAAGCGCCCGTTGCGGCGCAGCAGCTTGCCGCCCAGCAACTGCTCAATCTGGCGCACCACATAACGCAGCGCCTGGGGCAGGGGAGTGCCGCTTGGTTCGCTCTCCAGCGCGCGGCAGAGCTCCCAGCTGGCGGAATCCAGCAGCTCCGGGTAGCGTTTACCTGCCTGCATATAGCAGGGGTAAATGGAAAGCACCTCGCGCGGCGAGAGAAAGACAGCATTGTTTCCCAGGTAGCGTTCCGGCATGGTGGTAATGCGCAACCCCTCTTCCTCGCAATGTGCTTTGAAGTTGAATGCCAGATCGGCTGTGCCTGCAGGCACTTTTTCGCCCTCCAGTGATGCGCGGACCTTTGCCTGTACATCTCTGCCACCCTGGCGAGAGGTGAGACTCGTCAAATCATGCGTGCCGAAAACGCGCAGCAAATCCTGCCGCAAGCGTTTCTCTTCTGCCCACACCTCGGGTAGATCCCGTCTGCTGCCGCCGCATCCCCATTTGCTGATGGCATAGCAAAGCTTCATCAGGTGGCTTTTGCCCGAATCATTGCCGCCTACTATGATATTGATTCCGGGGACAAAATGAAACGACTCCTGGTGTTGAAACACCGTCATGCCTTCCACCGTCAGTTTGCGTATCATATTGCCTTGCATGCTATCATACAGGGCAAATGAACGCAAGCAAGGATTTATTGTTTTGCCCGACAATCAGCATTTGGACGCAAAAAATGAAAATATTTTCATTTTAGACTTGCCATTCGCTCCTGTTTCTGCTAAACTACTGGCACACGCACGAGTAGCTCAGTGGTAGAGCGGCTGTCTTACACACAGTTGGTCAGGAGTTCGAATCTCTTCTCGTGTATAAACCTCGCAATCCTCTAACGCTTAATGCGTTAGAGGATTTTTAGTAACAATCAACGACTTAACAACCTTGTGCAGAATCGGTATACGCCTGTTTTAGCCTACCATTTTGCTCTGAAACCACGCTTCCTATGCGCTCTAGGACTGCAAAGGACTAGGGATGCGGCAGCGCTTTGATTGGGGCAAGCCCAATTACTACTGATTCAAAGAAGTAGGTCGCCTTTTCCTAAATTGCAATCAGAACAGAGTGTTTGCAAATTATCGATAACGGTCTCACCTCCTTGAGACCATGGAATGATATGGTCAACATGTAGAATTGTTGAAGGGGTCGTAGCGGGAGAGGCACCGCATGCTTGACATTTGAAATTATCGCGAGACAAAACTTTAAAGCGCAATCTTAAATTTATATTTCTTGGTGTTTTTCGCGCGTCTGAAGAAGATGTTTTTAATGCGTTTTCTTCGTTATTGTCGCAATTATCGGCATAAATATTTATCTCTTCGGAAGCGGAATCATGCTCAGCATCCGTTACTCCATTCACATATGCAATGAACGCCTCTAAGGCTTTTCTCCACCCTCCAAATCTTCGCTTGTAAGTGTCCAGAGAATACTTAGCGAGCGCCAATTTTTGAACATCAGTTGTTGTAGGTTGTCTGCCTAATGTCACCCACATGCGTTCTATATCCTCGAGACATTCTTTTTCTGTAACTTTCATTTTTGCTTTGCCCGTTGGAGAAAGTCCCGCCATTGTCAAAGCCGTATCCCAATGCTTGAAGCGTTTTATTATGTGTGTTGCCGCATACTTACCCCTATCGCAATAATCTTTGTACGAAATGGTAGCGCTATTTAGTTCTTTTGCTACTCTCTGTAAATCATCAAAGTATTGCTGATTTGAAATGCGGTTTAGTTCATCTTGATTTCTCG
>JAFNWZ010000388.1 GCA_017379255.1 Akkermansia sp.
CGATTCGCCACCTTCAGGGTGCTTCCAGCAGCGGTGGTGAGAGAAGCTTCTCCCGTAGCCGTAGCCCCCAGTGCGGTACTGTGGTGCACGTTCAGAGTGCCCTCCAGCAGCTCCGTCTGGCCGGTATAATCATTGGCAGTGGCAATGGTCAGTTCGCCCGTACCAGTCTTAGTCAGCGTAGTCTCACCACTCAGCTTACCGCTGCCGGCAAAGATGTAATCCTGGCCGGCGGCGTTATCCACCGTCACGCTCAGCGGGGCAATCTCACCTTCCAGCTGCACCTCGCCTGCTCCCGCGCCGGCAAAGAGCACGTCCATGCCATCCTGGTAGGCCATCACATGCTCGTGGCGCTGCCAGTTGGCAGAGCTGGCATTCCAGCGCGCATCGCCGCTGGCGTTGCTCCATTCGCTCTTCACCTGCTGCACATAGAGCATGCCGTTTTCCCACACCAGGTCATTGAATCCAAGGCCTGCGGCATCTCCCGTGGCCGTCACGGTAATATCATCGGCGGTCCAGTAATCATCAGAAGTGTACTGGGAAACATCCGCCAGCTCAACCAGCTTGTAGCGACCACTAGCCAGCATATCCGCACCATCCAATGCAATGGTAATGGAGAAGTGAGCCAGGTTGGCATTTAAGGAAAGAGAAGCCGTTTCCCGCTGCTCAGTCCCCACCGTGAATCCCAGGGTGGAACCGGAAGACAAGGCAAGCCCGTCTGCGACAATCTGGTTACAACCGCTCAACTCAAGCGAAGTACCTCTGCGCATGTTGATACTGCCGAGGCTGTGATCCATGCCGGCATTTTCCAGCACCACAGCAGCCCCGCTTCGGGCGGTCGTTGCGATACCCAGACCATTATACTGAGCCCCGTTGCGGATAATCAGGCGACCAGCATTCAGATTCGTTATACTTCCCACATAGCTGGTTCGTGACTCCGCCATCTGCTTAGCTGTAGGTGCTGTTCCCAGCAATTCGCGCAGCACTCCTTCCACCTGCCCGCCATCAAAAATAATATCGCCACCCTGCGCTATCTCACTTTCATCGCTGGCAATATAGCTACCGTTGAACACCACATCCACTGATTTTCCGATAGTCGTTGTAGAGACATAGATACCATCAGTGAAGGTCATGCTCTTACCCGCTGCCGCCGACACATGGAATTTTCCGCCATCCGCCAGGGTGTTGGACAAGTAGATACTGCGAAGCCGCCCGGAGTGTTCCAGATTCCGCTCAAATACCACAGACTCATTATTCTGAATCACCAGGCTGCCGCCATAAATAGCAGCACCCGTTTGAGCAGTATTCCCGCTAAAAGAAACCTTCCCTGTATTGTTGCAGATGTTGATGACCGAGCTCGTATCGTATATAGCACCGCCGCTATTTGCGGCGTTGTCTACAAAGGAGACTTCTCCGGTATTGTTGCAAATGTTAATGTTCTCGCCGTAAATCGCACCACCATAGGTTGCCGTATTATTCTCAAATATGATGTTCCCCCCTACGGCATGTAGATTGGTTGTGGAACTACTGCTATATACAGCACCACCTTCTTGCGCCGAGTTAGCCTTGAACTCGATATTTCCTGTCGTCGCTTCAAGATTGACGTCTGAGTTCGAAGCGTATAGAGCCCCTCCGCAATACGCGCTATTTTCGGAGAAAATTACCTCATTAAGATTTCCCCTCACATTGAGCGAACCAGAGTTTAAGCATATCGCACCACCATCAACATTTGTCCCCAACCCAGAATATTGTTTATAGGTATCAGCTGTCAGATAGTTACCCTTAAATGTTATTATTCCATGATTATCCAACAGATTAATCACAGAAGTATTAGCATAGATAGCACCGCCTTTTGCATACGCATGATTAATGGAATAGTTCGCATACGCGCTGGCATAATTATCCTCGAAAGTGACATCTCCTAAATTTCCGCAGATATTAATAACAGAATGTGCATCTACGCAAAGTGCACCTCCATATCCATAAGCAACGCCAGAATAATGATTCAAATAATTTCGTCCCTCTACACCATTACCACGGAAGGTTACACTACGCTCATTTCCATTCACATTAATAATGGAATTACTCGTTCCAAAAATGGCTCCGCCTCGGGAAATTATAGAATAATCAGAATTATTACTCCAGAAGCTATAAACATAGTTATCGACAAATGAAATCTGCCTGTTCTCGTTCAGATTGATTGAGCTTCCATATATGGCGCCACCTGATGCTCCGGAAGATTTTCCAGAGCTATCAGCTGACCGATTACCAGAAAACTCAACAACCCTGCTATTCGATATATCTACGGTTGAAACATTGTAGATAGCTCCATAGCTATTACCTTCAGTGCCAATATTCTGGAAACTTACATTTCCCACCTCTCGAAAGCTAAGAGTTGAAACATTATAAAATGCAGGATAGCCAGCGCATGCCTTGAATGATATTGCCCAAGGGTCGCTATCTTCTTCAATCGTAAAAAGAACCGATCCACCTGATTTCAACGGAGAAGTACCGACCCACCATGATGCGGATTCAGAGGAAAAAGTTACCCCACCATCCAGCAGGAAAGCAACATTCTGATTACCTCCACGAAAATCATATAATACATCAGGGTCGGTGAGATAATAAGAATCGTACCCCTCCGGGACCACAACAGCATGAGCCCCGGAAGCAGCAATGGTAAAGACAGCAAGAACAGCAGAGAGCAAAG
>JAFNWZ010000389.1 GCA_017379255.1 Akkermansia sp.
AATCGGGCATCATTCCTGCGATAACAGATATAATTTCTTGCTAAATGGGGGAAAACGCTGTAGACTGGCATCAGTGACACCCCTCCTGTCAGAGTGTCACATATACTCAGAATCGTCTCTACTGGTAAGATATGAACAAATATTTAGATTGGCAGCTCCGCACAACTGGCTGGATTTCACTGGTGGCCGCGCTGGTGTGTCTTGTATGCGCATTTGTGCTGCCTGATTCCCTTGGCAATAAAAACAGCCTGATTGAAGATGTGCAGATGGTGATAGTGGCCATAGGCCTGTATATAACCTGCACGGCAAAAGACCGCAGGGCCTTGTTTGTGTTTGCATCGCTGTGCCTGTTTTTCATTCTTGCCCGAGAGGTGAATTATGGCCGCACGCTTATTATCTTCGCCGATCCGGAGAATGCCAATAAGTATCCGAAGTGGAAGGATATGGAATACGGCTGGCTGGCTCATGTGGGGGTAGGGTTGTACATGGTCTGGTTGCTGGTGTATTTCATCCGGCGCAAGGTGTGGAAGGAAATATCGGAAGTCCTGCGCTCCTTCTGCATACCTGCCTGGGAATTATTGGTGGCTGTAAGTGGCCTGGTAGTTGGTGTTGCCAGCGAAAGCCTGCATAATTGCCTGCTGGAAGAGCTGGGTGAGGTGGTGATGTATGTGGGTGGTACCGGGCTGCTTTTCCTTTATTCCCGAAACAAGGTCAGCAGACGATAATCCGGTATCGAAACCGGGTGCTGCATTCTTTTTTTTGAACGTGTTACCACCCTGTTCCATCTAAACTAACCGTTATGAGTAAAAAGAAGATATGCGACCCGACCTGGTGGAGACTGGGGTGGATTCCGTATGCCGTGCTGCCCATGGTGGCCGGCGCGGCAGATTTGTGTTTCCCGCTGATTCAGTCGGAAGGTTTGCAGCACCTGGGGATTGGGGCTGGTCTCGGTATTCTGCTTTTTATAGCGGCGATTTTATTGTTGCGCCGCGATTTTTCCCGGCTTGAGCAGGTGTTTCTGGCGTTGCTCGCTTTAGTTGCATTGGTCGGGCTGCTGGTCAGCGGCAGCCATGCGGTGTGGGCCGCAGCGCTGGTTCTGCCGTTTTTCGTCATCATGTTTGGCCGAGACAAGGCGGCAGTCCAGGTAGAAGAGGTGGAATACCGCAACTGGTGGAGCTTCTGGCACGAGCGGCGGCGCCAGGTGAAGGGTGGATTCTGGCGGCGTATTCTCCCCATGCTCATCAGTGTGCTGGTGGGTGTTGTCTGTTTCATTGCATTTCTCTGCATCTTTGCGAGTGGTAACCCGGTGGTGCAGATTGTGTGGGAAACCATTACCGACTGGTGGAACCGGCTGATGGAGTACCTGCAGATCAGCTGGGATTTCTGGTGGCATGTCCTTATCTGGGCGGCTGGTATTCTGGGCTTCGGCCTGTTTACGGTGCAGCGCCCCGCGGTAGAGGCTGCGAATCTGCCCGAGGTTCCGGAGGAAGCCCCCGCAACTGGGACGAGTCTTCTGCCGCACTTGCCGCTCATGATACTGCTGGGCGTTAATCTGGCGTTCCTTGTAGCCACGGGCACGGATATCGCCTTCCTCTGGTTCCGCCGTGTGCCCGAGGGCATTTCTCAGACCTCGTATCTGTACGAAGGGGCAGATTCCATCATCTGGGCATCTGTGCTGGCGGCAGGTTTGCTTCTTTATTTCTTCCGCCGCAAGGGCAGTGTGCGGCGCACCGTGGTAGCCCGCGGACTGGGGTATGCGCTGGCAGGTCAGACCCTGCTGCTGGCCGTCAGTGTGTATGTGCGCTTGTACAACCAGATAGAGGCGTATTCCTTTACCCCGCGGCGCATTCTGGCGGCAGAGTTTCTGCTGCTGGGTGTGGCCGGGCTTGTGATTCTGCTGTTTTACATGAGCCGTAGCGGGAGTTTCCTGCGCTATGCCCGTGTCTGCATTGGTACGCTCGGGCTTATCGGGCTTTGCTTCACCATCAGCAAGCCGTCCGCGCTCTCCGGTGATTTGAATATGCGCTTTGCAGCAGCTAATCCCAAATGGGCGTTCTCGGTGGATGATTTCAAGTACGATTGCTTTGTTGTGCAGGATAATCTGGCCTTTGCGCTCTATGTATATGAGCGCCAGAAAGCCCTGAATGCTGAGTTTGAAAACGAATCCCTGGCGGATGAGTATAATCGCCAGATGAGTCGCTTTAATCAGAGCCTGAAAGTAGCGGCTCTGGCATTGGAACGCCGCAGCCATTCCTGGACCTTGTTCACGCTGCGCGATTACTGGGACCGCCGGGCGGCAGAACACATCCTCGGGCGACCGCTGGGTGCACCTGCTGTTGAGCCTGTTCACTAACCATGACGCTGACCCGGCTCCAGTCTCCGGAACACCCGCTGGCGGGCGAGTGGTGGGCGCTGTATGAAAGCGCCTTTCCAGCCAGTGAGCGGCGCGGTGCAGTGCAGCATGCTGCGGCCATGCAGGATGCTGCATTTCATTGCTTCCACCTGGCAGATGCGCAGGGTTTTGCGGGGCTGCTGAGTTATTGGCAGTGGGATACTCTCTGCTATGTGGAGCACCTGGCCATTGCTCCCGGCAGGCGGGGGCAGGGGATTGGGCATCTGGTGCTGCAGCATGTGCCCGCTCCTTCTATTCTTGAAATTGAGCCTGTGGTGGATGAACCGACCGCCCGTCGCCTGCGCTTCTATGAATCTTGCGGTTTTGTGCGTCTGTCCCAGCCGCATGTGCAGCTGGCCTACCAGGCCGGGCAGCCGGATGTGCCGCTCTGGCTGCTGAGCCGCCCTGCCGTGAGCGCGCAGATGGTGGCCGGGTTTGAGCGCCTCTTTCACGCCGGGCCCATGCGTTACCGCGAGATTTAATTCAGCGGCAGAGTCAGCGTGAATACGGTGCCGTGGGAATCGCTCTTTTCAAGCTTGAGCTCACCACCGATGCTGCGGGCAACGTCCCGCGAGAGGGCAAGCCCCAGCCCCACACCCGGCTTTCGTCCCTCCACATCTCTGGCGGAGCGGGAGAAGGGGCGGAAAATATCGCGCTGCCACTTGGCGGGAATGCCGGGGCCATTGTCTGCAAAGCGGATGCTGAGCGTGTTGTGCCCGCGCATGGTGCTGATGCTGATGGTGGGGTGTTCTGCCGTGGCGGCATATTTGATGGCGTTATCTGCTAGGTTGGTAAAAATCTGCTCCAGTGAGATGATATCCGTATTCAGGGAAATCAGCTCGGCGCGTTTATCGTGCTTCACCTGCACTTTGAATCCGGCTTCGCGCAGGCGGGGTTCCACCTTGGACAATGCGCGGTCAACCAGCTGGGGGCAGGGCGCTTTATCTGCCCTGCCGCGCAGTTTGCCGCGGGTCAGCCGCGCAAAGGCGAGCACGTTTTCCACCAGATGCCCCAGCCGCTGGCTTTCCTGGTGCAGGGTATCGTGGTATTCATCCACTTTATCTGCCGGCACCAGTTTATTCTTAAGCATCTCTGTGATGAGCGAGAAGCTGGTGAGCGGCGTGCGCAGCTCATGCGTGACCGCCGAGACAAAATCTGCCCGGCGGCGTTCCAGCCGGGCATAGAAGAACAGCAGACCGAACAGAATGCCCACCGCCAGCACCGTGACCAGCGCGGCAGAGGCAAGCGTGCCGCGCATGGCTTTGCGGCGGGCGGCGGTGTCCGGCACTTCCACATCGTTCCCCGGGCGCAGTACCATGGGCAGCGGGGAGAGGTTGGCCGGTTCTTTTTTCTTGCACAGCGAAATGGAAGCCCCTTTCAGTGCGGGTTCCACAAAGGGCATGAGGCGCTCGGCCAGTTTGCCGGCATCCAGCAGAATCCCCTCGGCTGCTGAGCCGTGAGTCGTGCTGATATTGCGCATGTACACCAGGTCACCAATGTAGTACCAGGAATAGAACGGCCCCGGAGAGCCTTTCATTTCCATAGGGCGGCTGAAATCGTTGTCCTCTGCCTCGTATACTCCGAAAACCGGTAGCTGGGTCTTGAGGTCAATGGTTTTGTGCGTTGGCTGGCTGGGGTCGTAGACCGGGGCTGCCGGGTTGAACGCCTTGCGGCGGATGGTGTCTATAATGGCCGGGTTGCCTTCAATTTCTGCTTTCAGGTGTTCCTGTCCCTCCGGCACCTGCAGCCCTGCGGGAGACAGCAGGAAATAGCCGCGCACATAATCGGGCATGTTTTCGGTGGGCGGCGCATAAACCAGCTGGCCAATGGGCGGGGCATAGCCCAGCTTGTCAATTTCCTGGCGCAGGAGGTTCTTCATTTCGGCCTGTACCCGGGGGATGGAGAGCGCAACCAGGCGTTTCTGCTGGGCTTCCTTATCAATCTGGAGCAGGCGGGTATCAAGCGTGAAGGCTTCGTAAGCCAGCCATGTTGCAGCGCTCAGGGTAAGCAGGGTGAAAAAGCAGATGATGAGGGCCAGTTTCTTATTCATGATTCATTCCAACGGTATCCGCGGCCGCGGATGGTTTCGATATGCGATGAGGTGGTTGCACCCAGCTTTTCTCGCAAGCGGGTGAGCGTGACCGCTACGGTGCGGGTCTGCGCTGCGGTGTTCCGGCTGCCCCAGATGCGCAGCAGCAATTCCTCCTGCGGGATGACGCGACCGGGGTGGGTCAGGAAGTAGCGGAACAATTCAAATTCTTTCTCAGTGAGCGGCAGCGGCGTGCCATCGTCGAACCGTGCGCGGCGGGTTTCTCCATCCAGAGACCCGCCCGGGAAGCTCAGCACCTGCGCCACCGCCAGCTGGCGGCCTGGTGAGCGGCGCAGCACCGCGGCCACGCGTGCCATCAGTTCGGCAATGCTGAAGGGTTTGACCACATAGTCATCTGCCCCGAGTTGCAGGCCTTTCACCCGGTCCTGCTCGTCGCCGCAGGCGGTGAGGATGATGCTCGGTATGCCGGGGCATTCCTTCTGCATCATGCGCAGAAGCTGGAAGCCGCTGATTTCGGGCATGTTCACATCCAGCAGTGCCAGGTCCACCGGGGTGGAAAGCAGAAGCTCCAGCGCAGCGCGGCCATCGGGCGCCGTGCGCACCTCGTAGCCCGCGCCTGCCAGCGAATCAGCCACCACGCGGCGAATGGCTGCATCATCTTCTGCCACCAGTATGCACTTGTTGCTCATCGGTATAGCACTGTAGCATGTTCCCCCTGCCGCCGCAAGTGAAAATCAGCGGAAGCGGATGATAACCGGCTGAAGCGGAGCCGTCGCGTTGGGGCTGAGGGTGGCGGTATCTGCCGAGTTGAGCCAGCCACGCACGCCGGTGAAAGTCTCCACATAGCTCCAGCTGCCGCGGCTGGCCAGCAGGTGCACCGGGGTGGAGGGCGTAAGCTTCATGATGCCGGCGCCTTTGGCCTCTGCGGTGGTGCGCAGCTCTGTGCTCTGCAGTACATAGGCCACGTCATCCGGGGGCAGGGTGGTGATATCCGGAGTCTGGCGGGTGGTGTAGTAGCCCCAGTCTGCCGCGCAGAGGAGCGAGGCCAGCGCTGCCACGGCCGTGCAGGCCTGCAGCCAGGGCTTGCGCTCGCCGCGGCGCGCCATGAGCAGCGCCACGCAGAATGCCAGCAAGGCGGTGCTCACCACGGTGGATATCCAGAGCTGGCCGGGGGTGAGCAGGGTGAAGATGTCATCCGTCATGGAGCCGGTGGGAAGCAGGGCCCCCTCCTTGCGCTGGATGAACTGCAGGTTAGCCACGGCTTCCTTCAGCCCCGGGTCCTCGTTCAGGGCGCGGGCGTAGCAGAGCGCGGCCATGCCGGGTTTACCCAGGCGGTAGTAGCAGTTGCCCATGTTGTACTGGCGCAACGCTTCGGGGTAGTTCTGCGCATTCTCCAGCTGTGCCAGCGCCTTGCTGTACTGGCCGCCCTGGTAATCCTCCCGGGCGGTCATGGAATCCGGCGCGGCAGAAGCGAGAGTCAGCGGCGCAAGGCAGAGCAGCAGGAGCACCGCTTTGGTGCCGATGCTGCGGAGGGTGCGCATGATGATGTTGCGCTCATGCTGGGAGATGCTGGCCCGGGCGTCCGGGCGGAAGGCTTCCGCATCGCGGCGGTCGAGTATCTGCTGCAATTCCGGCGTCATGCTTTCGGGGGAAACGTGCGTCTCAATATAGGCGCCCACGCCCTTGAGGAAGCTGAGGGCATCGGTACGGGCTGCAAGTTCACTTAATTCGCGTTCGCGGGCGCGGCCTGCTGCACCAGCTGCCACCTTGCGGCGCAGGGCTTGAGCTGCAAGGACTACCAGAATCAGCGCTGCGGGCAGGTAAAGCAGATACCAGAGCCAGCGCGGCAAATCAAAGACACTGCCGTACATGGCGCGGGGCATGTAGCCGTATATATCAGTCATTTCCGCCACGGGAACCGTGCCTGCGGGCGGAGGCTCGGCTGCGGCGGTGTGCTGAATGCCGCTGCCCGCTTCATTTGTCTCGCGCCATTCCAGCGGAATAGGCGCTGTGGCACACTGGCGGTATTCCATGCGCTTCGGATCAAAATACGAGAAGGAGAAGGAGGGAATGCCGCCAACCTCGGCAGAGGGGCGCAGCAGCTGGCTGAATACCATGCCCAGGGTTTCTCCATTAGGCCCGACAATGGGTTTGCGGGTAGCGGGCACGAGTTTCCAATCGGCCGCATTTTCCGGTTTCGGGCATTCGAGCTGTTCCAGGTTGCCCGAGCCTTTCACGGTGATTTCCACTTCCACCGCTTCGTGCATGGCGAGTGACTGGGCGGTGGTGGTAGCCGAGATGGTGTATTCGCCCACCATGTCGGCAAAGTTTGCCGGAGCGCCCGGGGGAAGCGGCAGTGCGCCAATCGTGTAGACCGGGAGTTCTGCTTCATCGCGCATCACGGTGAAGAATCCCTGCCGCTGCTCCAGAATAATTTTACCTGCCACATCGGAATTACCCTCGCGGAACGGGGTGAGCGTGCCGGAGAAATCAACCGTGCGCCAGTTCTGTCCCTTGGCATAGGCTGTGGTGGTGCCCATGGCCTGGTTATGCACCATGGCCAGCACCCCTTGCAGCGTGTTCTGGAAATTGCCCACGCGTACATCCACTGAATTGAGCTGCGGCGCACCCACGGTGTCGATGCCGCCGGGAAGCAGCAGTTTGATGGCCGTTTTGACGGGCTGGTGTACATAGCCGTCCGTGATGTCTGTATACCAGAGCACACCGTAGGTCACCGGGGATGTCATCCAGCGGATTTCGCTCTGCGACATGACCGGCAGCGGGGGAACATCCACATTTACCGTGCGCCCGGAATTGTACTTCACCTGCAGGGCCTGAATCTGCACCTTGCCCGGGGCATCGGGAGTGATGAGCATGGGGTAGATTTCCATGGGCGCGCGGTTGGCATCCATCGGGTTAGCCCCGGCGTAGTGCTGCATGAGTTCCAGCGATGCATTCTGCACCGTCGGACGCCGCGGTATGCTGAACAGGTCTTCACCAACCTCTGTATCCACCAGGTACAGAGCCACTTTTTCGCCCGGCACCGCTACATCCACCGACCAGACCGGCACAACCTCTGCCATGGCCAGCGGGTAGATGATACTGATAAGTGTGCTGAGATATGCAATTAAATTCTTCATGTGTTGCGTGGGAAACCTGTGGGATTAATAATCTTTATCGGGCGGGCGAACCTGCACATCCGCATGCGGAATGGGAGAGCCCTTTTCTTCATCAAGGTGGCTGCGCAGAACCGATGCTGCATACTGCCGGGCCTTTTCCTCATCGCTGGGCTGGGGCTGTTCCTCCTGCTGCTGTTGCTGCGGGGCTTGCTGTTGCTGCTGGTCCTGGTTCTGCTGTTGCTTGTCGTTTTGTTCCTTATCCTGCTGCTGGCCGTCGTTTTGCTCCTCTTCGGGCTGCTGTTGTGGCTGGTCGTTCTGGCCTTGCTGGTTCTGTTTGTCCTGGGAGTCCTGCTTCTGGTCGGAGTCCTGCTGTTGCTGCTCGTCGTCGTTCTGCTTGTCGGCGTCCTGGTTCTGCTGGTCGTCCTTCTGGTCCTGCTGGTCAGAATCCTGCTGCTGGTTCTGGTCGTTCTGCTGCTGGTTCTGGTTTTGTTGATTCTCTTGCTGCTGTTGCTGCTTGAGGCGTTCGATTTCCTCCTCCAGCTTCTTGATGAGCGCTTCAATAGACGCGATGTTCTTGTGTGCGCGAGTGAGAGCGGGGCGCAGCTTCAGCGCGTCCTGGTAGGAGGTGATATCCTGCTTCAGCGAATCCACAATCTTCTGGAGGGCTTCGGGGCTCACTTGTGCGCCGGGGGCGGCTTCCTCATCCTCCAGCCCTTCTGCCATGGAGGCTTCGCCATAGAGCATGCGCAGTTCATCAAAAGTTCGCGCGGCATTAATCTGCCCCAGTTGGTAGTGAGCCGCAGCCTGCAGGGCGGTGTCCTCATCCAGCAGTGCGCGGGAAAACGCCTCCTTGGCTTTGTCGGGCTCACTGGCTTTCATGTGGGCCAGCCCCTGGCTGTAGGCCGTTGCATATTCTGCCAGAGGTGCAGCGTGCAGCTCAGGTGCCATCCCGCCCAGCATGAGCAGGAGAACCAGTGACCGGGGTTTCTTCCATTCTGTGCTGCAGAGCATGGCCAGCACCAGCAGCGCCGCGGCTGCTATGGCAAAGGGGGCAAACACGTCGTTGGGTATCTTGTTAATGGAGAAGGTTTCCTCGTGTGTATCAATCTTGCGCACTGCCGCCTGGGTGAACGCTGTGAGGTTGGCGTTGGAATCCATGATGAAATAATCGCCGCCGGTGGCTTCTGCAAAGCGGCGCAGGGATTCGGTGTTGAGCTTGCTGATGACATGCTTGCCGTTGGCATCCTGCCACAGTCCATTTTCTCCCCGCGGGTCAGGAATCGGGCCACCTGCGGCTGTGCCGATGCCCACGGTGATGACCAGCAGGTTGCTTTCACGGGCTTCCTCTGCCACTTCGAGTGAGGAGTTCACCGTGTCTTCGCCATCACTCAGGATGACCAGGGCATTTGTACTGGCCGCGGGGGCACTGCGCTTGAAATCCTGCATGGCTTTGCGGAGCACCAGCCCGAAGTTGGTGCCGCCCACGCCGGCCCAGTTGCGGTTCACTTGTTCCAGCGCATCGCGCAGGGCCGTGTGGTCATAGGTGAGAGGAACCACCAGATCCGCTTCGCCAGAGAAGACGATGAGGCCGATTTTATCGCCGGGCAGGGCATCAATGAGCTCGTATGCGGCCGCGCGAGCCTCTGCCAGACGCGAGGGCTTCACGTCCTCTGTTTCCATGGAGCGGGAAATATCCAGCGCAATGAGCAGATTGCGGCCAGTGGTGGTGGCGCCGCCTTCCCGGTAGCCGTTGATGGGGCGCGCCAGCGCCACGATGATGCAGGTAAGAGCCAGCAGGGAAAAGGCGGCGGGCAGTGCGGTGCGCCAGAGCGGCCTGCGGTTCACGAGTTCAGG
>JAFNWZ010000390.1 GCA_017379255.1 Akkermansia sp.
CAATATGGTCCTGCCTTGTCCAAAATGAAATATGTGTTGGAAATCCATCGCTGGAAAAACGTCCGTTATGGCTTTGTTCAGGGGCACAAGATAAACGAAGGCAAGAAGAAAACAAGAATCAAACCATGGCTCAAGGATGTGATGCTGGGTTGCCGGCGTGATGTGCGTATGCTGGAGCTGCTGCAGGTGCAGCCGGATGATAGTTGGCGCCAGCCTCTACACCCCGGAGGAGCATCTTCCCTTTATTCCTCAATTGTTGATAAATCACAGCAGAAATGAAAAAAATAAGCCCTGAAAGAGTTTTCCGCTTGCAAAAGCAGAAAAAAAATGCAATATAAGAAGAAATCCGCGTTAGCGGCCCAGACTTTACTGACGTTATGAGTACTCCCCCTCTTCCTCCGACTCCTCCGCGCCCCGTTCCCCCTACGGCTCCTGTTCCTCCTGTAGCCCCGCGTCCTGTGCCGCCCGTAGCTCCGCGTCCTGCTGCACCCACGACTCCGGTTGCACCCTCTGCTCCTGTTCCTCCGCGTCCCGCAGCTGCCACTGTGCCCTTGGCTCCTGCTGCTCCGGCCCGTCCTGCAGCACCGGCTGCTCCTGCCGCACCAGCAGCTCCGGTTCGTCCCGCTGCGCCGGTGCCTCCTACGGCTCCCCGCATGACTCCTACCATGCCTCTGCAGGTTCCCACCCGTCCGGCTGCACCTGCGGCACCTGCGGCACCGGCTGCTCCCGCGGCACCTGCAGCGCCTGCTGTTCCGGCATCTGCCCCGGCAGCTCCGGCACCTGTTACCGCATCTCCCACGGCAGCTATGCCCACGGCTACTGCTCCGCTGCCTAAGCCTGGTGCCAAGCCTGCCAAACCCGGCGTGAAGGCCGGTGGCGCCAAGGCTGGTGCTGCCAAGCCCGGCGCTAAGACCAAGAAGAAGCCGGTGGAAGAAATCATCGAAGAAGATGAAGTGAAGCCCACGCATCCGACCATCCTGGTGGTGGCCGTCATCGCAGTGCTGGCCGCTCTGTTCTTTGCCTACCAGCAGTATAGTGTTGATACCACCTTCGGCCGCATCACCGAACCCACCTTCGGCTGGCCGGCGGACGGTTCTGAGGCTGGTGGCGATATAGCTGCTGACGAGGAAGCTACTGAAGAGGAAGCCGCCGATGAAGAAGGCGGTGAAGAGGAAGAGACTTCCGAAGAAGAATAAATTTTCAACGGAATTCGCGTTCCGGGTTTCTCATCCTCACCATGGCATTACAGATTACAGACAGCGATTTCGAGGCAGAGGTGCTCAGCAGTGCCGTGCCCGTGCTGGTAGATTTCTGGGCTCCCTGGTGTGGCCCGTGCAAGATGATTTCCCCCATTGTGGAGCAGATTGCGGTGGAGCTTGCCGGGCAGGCCAAAGTCTGCAAGGTGAATGTAGATGAGGATTCCACCCAGGAGCTCTGCAACCGCTACAACATCCGTTCCATTCCCACGCTCATGTTCTTCCGCGGCGGGCAACTGGTGGATACCGTGGTGGGGGCTACTTCCAAGGAAAACCTGGTGGCACGCCTGCGAGCCTGCATGTAACGCATCTGCCACCGCATGAATATCTGAAAAAAAGCAGCACCGCCGGTGGGCTCTCACCCCTGGCGGTGCTTTTGATAACTCAACAACAACGAAAAACAAACATATATGGCACTCAAAGAAGTAACTGAGAGCACGTTTGAGGCAGAGGTCCTCAATTCCCCCGTACCCGTTCTGGTGGATTTCTGGGCCACCTGGTGCGGCACCTGCAAAATGATGATGCCCGCCGTAGAGCAGGTGGGTACTGCCCTTGGCGCAGAGGCCAAGGTGGTCAAGGTAGATGCCGGGCAGCCCGCCGGCCAGGCTATTGCCGTTCGCTATGGTGTGCGTTCCCTGCCGACCTTCATCATCTTCAAAGGTGGCGAGGCTGTTACCACCATCACCGGCATGACCACCAAGGATAAGCTTATTGCTGCCATCAAGGCTGCCTGATACTGGCTTGACAGGATGATTTCAGCTCCTTGCCGCTGAGACGGTAAGGAGCTTTTTCTTGCCTGGAGGGGTAGAATCTGTTAGAATCTCGCGCATGAAGACAACGACATTGATTGCCGCTGTAAGCATGCTGTTCCCGCTGGTGCAGGCCGCCGTGCCTGCTCATTTCTCTGACCGCGCCAGGGAAATCCTGGCTGATTCCGAGGCGGTGCAGCCTGCAGAACACCCGCTCAATATCGTCTATTTCCTCGGAAATGACAATGAGCCCGCCGCTGATTATGAACGCCGCCTGAGCGAAATCATGCACTATGTGCAGCAGTTTTACGCTAAGGAAATGACCCGCAATGGCTATCCGAACCGCAGCTTCGGCATGCAGATGCTGGAGAACGGGAATGTGAAGCTCCACCTTGTGCGCGGCAAGCGCCCGCACCGTGAATACGCCTACGGCACCGGCCATGGCAAGTGCCTGGAAGAAATCCGCGAGTATGCTGCCGCTCATGCCAACACCATCTGCAGTGACCACCTCCTCGTCATCATGCCCTCCTTCCACGATGAGGAATACAACGACCTGCAGCCAGGCGGCGTGCCCTTCTATGGTCTGGGCCGCAACTGCTTCGCCCTGGACTACGCCCACTTCGACCTGCGGCACCTGGGTCAGCATACGCACGAGGGGCGGCTGCTGACCAAGTGGCTCGGCGGTCTTGCCCACGAGCTGGGGCATGGTCTCAACCTGCCGCACAACGAAGGCACGGTTTCTGATATGAAGGCCATGGGCACCCCGCTCATGGGAGCAGGCAACTACACCCTGGGTATGAAGCCCACGTACCTCACGCAGAATTCGGCCATGCTGCTCGACCGCTGCCAGGTGTTCGCCCCTGCGGGTGATAAGACGGCTTTCTATACCGAATGCCCCCGGCCTGAGGTGCAGAGTGCTTCGCTGCGCTACACCGGTACGGCGTTTGAACTCACTCTGCGCTGCAATAACACCGCCCATGTGACCGCCCTGGTGCAGGCGCCGCCCTATGCGGTGAACCAGGATTACGAAGCCGTGGCATTCTGTGCCACTCCGGAGGCTGCGACCGATGCCGCAGGCTACCGCACATACACCCTTACCATGCCTCTCAGCGAGCTTACTGCCCGCCAGAACACCGGCAAGGGAGAGCAAGGGATAGATGTGCTCTTTACCCAGCCGAACGGCCTGCGCTACCGCTGGCGCACTACCTATGACTACGCCTCCCTCAAGCCAGGCGATGAGATTCCCCTTGATCCCCGGAAAGATTTCTGGCTGGGTTATTAAAACAAAAACGGCTCCGGAAACGGAGCCATTTTTTATGCTTTCGGGGCGGGATTACGCAGGCTGCTGCTGCGTGATGCAGTGGATGGCGCCGCCTTCAATGACCAGGCGGCGGGCATCAATGCCTACTACACGTCGTCCGGGGAAGGCCTCGCGCAGAATTCCCAGTGCGCGGTCGTCCTCGCGCTCCTGCATGAAAATGGGCACAATCACGCTGCCGTTGCAAATCAGGAAATTGGCATAGCTGGCCGGCAGCTGCTCCAGACGCCAGTCCTGCGCTACCAGAGGCTGCGGCATGGGCAGGGGAATTACCTCGACCCGGTGGCCGCCAGGCGTGCGTAAATCCTGCAGGCGTTCATTATTTTCGGCCAGAGCACGGTAGTGCGGGGAGTGCGGATCCGGCTCTACGATGGAAACCACCGCTTCCGGGTTCACAAAGCGCACCATATCGTCAATGTGGCCGTCTGTATCATCCCCCTCAATCCCGCTACCCAGCCAGAACACATGCGTAGTGCCC